>JABZJU010000039.1:269-5412 GCA_015257635.1 Nanosynbacter sp.
GAACTAGTGCGCGGCATTTGTTTCGATAAAATCTCATCCTACCCGTCCAGCCCCGGAAAGTTTATAGCGTACTATGACGGCAATTACACCGGCCAAACCTATACCGTAAAAAATACAGACCTTGCTCGACTGAGCTCAAGTGAAACTATACAGACATATTTACAAAGCTTTAACATATCCTCGCACGCAACCGACCTAAAAAACCTTGCCGAAGCTTTCATGTCTGACCCATTTTATATTTCAGTGCCCATATATTTTTATCAACAAACCACCACGCCATTAGCCAGAAATGACCTAGCGAAAACTATAAACGTCGCAAATATGAACGCAATCCTAAAACAAGTAAAGGCGACGATAATTCTGGATTATTAGCTCTAGCCGATTTTCTAGCAGAGAAAAGATTCTGAAGAGGAAATATTAACGCCGCCAATATGCAAGCTCACCGACAAACTCTAAACTCAACACCAATCACTCCATAAATCTTTTGGTCTTCAATAGAATAAAATTCAGAAATTTGATTTTCTAACCATTCGACATTATCACCGCCGAACTTTCGCGGATTATTGTGAGAAAATAAGTCACGAAATGTCGCGTATCTCAGCAAACCAACAACCTCAGCGGTAACAGTTTGCTCAGAATTATCTCTATTTGTAAAAATAATCCGATCCCCAATCTGGATTTTCTGTCGTTTGGTATCATATAGTCGCGACTCGATAGTCTTATTGCTAGAAATAATAGCGTTAAACGGCTCGGTCGCCAATTTTAATTGGTGTGTGCTCATAAAATTATTTGCCTTTCTTGCTATAATTAAACCATCATATTAAATAAATATTCAAATATCTACACTTCCATAAGAAAGGCTATCAAATGACCAAAAAACTACTAGAAATCGAACGCAAGCGACAGCTAACGGGCAATATTGAAGAGCTAATCGGGCGACTGCAAAACATCGGTTTTGATCTAACGAGTAATCTACGCGAAATTGATACGTATTATTATCGTCCTGATGTCGACTTTATGCAGACGGTTGAATGCTTGCGGATTCGCCAGCGTGATAGTTTTGCTGAGATAACATATAAGCCAGCAACGACCACTGCGACGCATGCGGAGAATAATGTAATCATCAAGCCCGAGACAAACCTACCAATTCAGCCCGAAGATGCGGCAACCGCCAAGCAGCTACTGGCAAGCCTCGGTATGATGCAACTGGTCGAGGTCAACAAATATCGTCGCTCGTTTCAGTCCTCTGATTTTCCGCAGGCAACGGTAGCCATCGACGAAATTAAAGGCGCCGGAACTTTCGTAGAAGTTGAGGTTTTGTCAGATGATGAGGCTAGCGCGCTGATGACAATTAGTGAAGTTGAAACCACACTTGGTCTGGATTCAATGGAAATTGTGACGCGACCTTATCGGGATATTTGCATGGGACTTTAATTGCAAGCTCACCACAAACCGCACACCCCGCCCGCAATGTGCGTGTCAAAAATGCGCCGAGCGTGAGTGCGGAGGTCGCCGTCATAAAACGGAGTCCGATAGGACGGTCATTCCAGCCACTCTTACAGTGACTGTCTGACTGGTGTTTTCTCGATTCATAAAAATGACTTCGTCTCCAGGTTGATTTTTTGGCGCTTTTCATTATTCACAGTACACCACATTGATCAAATATTACCCCTCCATTACAATTGAAATATGATTAAAGCAGTATCAAAAGCGCTTATTAAGAATAAAAATGGTAAATATCTACTGCTTTATAGGGGAGATACGCACCCTAATTTCCCTGGACATCTTGACCTTCCTGGAGGAGAAGTAGAATCGGAAGAGACCTCTAAGACGGCGACTGCGCGAGAAGTACAGGAAGAAACTGGCATATGTATATATCCAAATGGCTTAAAAAAGCTATTTGTTAAGCAGTACAAAAACACAAAACATGTACTTTTTGAGATAGTCATGGATAAGACTGAGGCTGACATTTCTGTTAAATTGAGCTGGGAGCATAAAAAATACCGCTGGATGACGCTATCAGAATTATTAGATACTAATATTCCAGAGGGCGCAGATCCTTATTATATAGATGTTATTGATTATTTAAAGCATTTATCCGAGACTTGATCTGTCCGACATATTTCCCATACTCTAATCTCTGGATATATCTGGGCTATAGCATAATTACCCTCGTCATAGTAGACTCCTTGAATATAATTATCCGCCAGCGAGGATGACGGGTTTGGATGGTTTCATTGGATATATTATTCTCCCGATATACTCCAAGAGAAATTTGCCCCAAAAGAAAATGCGACAAACTCACTTCAAGTCGCATATACTGGCTCTGTTTTATCATATTCGACTTAAAAATAAAATTATTTAGAAAAATACTCTTCAATTTTTGCCGCCAGCTTAGTTTCTTCAGTTTCTTTATCGATAAACTGACCACCAGCATAAATCTCTCTCACTAGATTACCGAGCGAGTCAAACAATAAATAATAGTCATCAGCTATCCAACCGTCCTCTTTAGCGAGCGACACCAAATAACATTCCTGACCGTTGTAACTGCCTAGTTGATAAAAACACTTGTCGCCATATTTCTCTTTAATGCAGTTCTCTATTTTTCGGTTAATTTTCATCGTTTGCTCTCTTTCATAATTAATTTTATCATCTCCTTGTCTAGTTCTCGATTATCAACTCGAAATGCCCAAAATGCATATCGTGGTCGAGCGCCGTTTGGCGTGTCACCGATAAACTTATAACATTATTCGATTTTAGCGGATGCGAGATTGCGAAATATACGCCTGTAAAATTGTTTTTAGATCCACACTGTGGCGAAAGTTTATGCCGTCAATCTTATCCAGATCAACCCATTCTGGCGTGCCGTTAGTATAAGTCTTCTCACTGTCGGTTATGTTGTCGTTATTGATTTGCCCGTGCAGCTGGCTGTGGGTAAAGTACAGTTGGATTGACTGATTGGCTTGCGACTCAGCGTTGCGCTTGAAGAAAGTGGTTGCTTGGTGAATGATTTTATCTGGCGTGATGGTTAGTCCAGTTTCTTCCTTGACTTCACGGACAATTGATTCCTCGATCGTTTCGCCCTTCTCGACGCCGCCGCCAATTAGGCTATAACCGTCCCATTGCCTAGTCAAAAGAATCTTATTATCCTCAATAATCACCGCGTACACGCCGACACGAATATTTAATTCGTCAACAGGAACGGTGTATTGATTGTCGAAGACGTCTTTACAGATGATGGATTTAATAAAAGTCACCTCTTTCAGATTATAAGCATCCCCTTGTTTATAATATCGTGCGGATGTCAATTATGATCTTTATTTTAGCATGGGCGGGCGAGAAATTACTATGTTTTACCGCAACTCTCTAGATATTACTGTTGTTTTTATAGCCTGTCTTTTTTAGCAGATTATACATCTTGTCTAATGGCAGTCCTAATGCGCCCATATATGAACCTTCAATTTTCTCAATCAACGCAAATCCCGCCGAATCAACATGAAAACCAAGCGCAGCATTACGACGGTTCGGATTGTAATTATGAGCGTTATCTAACATCGCCGCGTTAAAATTCATATATGTTATCTTTGTTTCCGTACTGTCAGTAAACGTTTTTCCTCGATTTATCACGCAGATGCCAGTGTAGATAGTTGTAGTTTCACCCGATTGGCTCAAACACATTTTCATCTTTTCGGTAGCGGTTTTCGCTTTATGCAAGCGCGAACCGTCAGGTAAAACACCGAATGTATCAGCAGCAACAATACAGTCGCCGGGATACAACTTGGCAAGAGCTTCTGCCTTTGAACGCGCCAACAGAATAGCAGTCTCTCTTGCGTCTAGCTCTGGGTGAGATTTCTCTATAGCTCGCTCATCAATATTAGCGCTAATAGCCTCGTAAGCTAGCCCGCTTCTATCCATGATCATGCGCTTAGTCGGCGATTCGGTGGCAAGTATTAGCATGCTTTATCCTCCTTTTGAAAATCTTTTAATGATGAGATCATTTATTTTTACTTATCGCTGCTTTTAATCCTGCTAATTCCCTAGCTCGCTCAAACAAATGCACGTATTCTTTAGATGTGCCTGACTGAACTAGCTTAATAGCTTGCTGGAGATTATCACACCAAACAATTGAGCAGCCGTGCAGTTCTTCTTCGTCAATCCAAGCGCTTTTGCCGATCGTTCCATAAACATGTGCGGTAAAATAATGCTGGTTACAATCCTCGTTATATGCCGACAAATGTGATTGTACAACACCCAAATAGTAGATATCTGTAATATTTGCTCCAACCTCTTCCTTAATTTCACGGCGAACAGTCTGTTCTAAGCTCTCACCTACTTCTACATTACCTCCAGGCAGTTTGTAATGATTATATTTGTGCTCGTATACTAGAGCAATACGATTATCATTATCAAACAAAATCGCCCGCGCACCGGTACGGATTGATTTTTCTGCGCTTGATAGTGGTGTTTGCAAACCAATAGTTTGGTCATTTATAGTCGACAAAAGACAATTAGAATCCATACTCATCTCTTAACTCCCTTATTTTTGCTAAATAACTATTATCTACTGATCCGTCTGGTAATATTTTTGGCAACAGAGCTACACTTTCAGGAATACTTCCACGAGGAGACGCATTCCATCCGACCACAACGGGAGGAATATACGGCTTATCTATTTGCTCTTGAATTGTGTTCCACTCCTCAATTCTCTTGATAACTTGCTCTCTATAATTCTGTATAGGTCGCCGCATTGGTTCTGTAAAGTCAGGTAGAAATCCGTAATAACCGGTCATAGAGTCGGCACCAGCAGCAAGATGGTCTAGTGCATGAGTAACCCTCAGACAAACTGTTGTCAAATACGGCTCTATCCTGTATTTCCTCCAGCTATATTCTTTCATATAATTTATCACATCAGCATGCGACATATCTTTGTTGTTATTATTGCTATATTTTCTCATGTCAGAAGTGAAAACACTTACGTATGGTCGATCAAGAATGAGACGAGCTAGCTATCCTATTTACCTTGCACGGCTAAAATTCGCGCCTGAATTTCATCCAATTGAGCATCATCCATTTTTGGACCTTCTGCAGTCGTTAGCCAGCCACGATACACCTCGCTAAACTCAGTTTCTTTGCTCCATACATC
>JABZJU010000003.1 GCA_015257635.1 Nanosynbacter sp.
GCCCATGGCGCCGTTTTCATCACCTGCGCCGCGACCTTCAGGGCTCGGTGACCGTGTGATTCAGCCTTTGCCAGCTGACGACTCTCAGAATTCTGTAGATATCTCCAAGCTTATGGCACAAGAATTGGACAATACGCAGAATATTTCTCAAACAACTCCAGAGCCTCAACCAGCGCAGACGCCAGCACCACAACCGATTTCGACACCCCAGCCAGTACCAAATCCTATTGAGCGAGCTAGTGCAATACCCTCCGTCCAAGAACAGCCTCAAGAACAAAACATTCCGCATCAGCTATCAGAATCTCCTCAGCCGACACAATTTCCACCGATAAATCCGCAACAATGATAATCCCAGACACAAAGCAAGAATCTTGGCGCCTCAACAAATTCGTGGCGCTTTGCCTGGGTGTTTCCAGGCGGAAGGCCGACGAATTGATAGAGAAGGGGAAGATTATCGTTGACGGTCAGCCCGCCAGATTGGGTCAACAAATTTCTGACGCAAATAAAATTTCCTATAACGGCAAATTACTAGAATTGCAATCCAAACAGCTCATCATCCTACATAAGCCAACTGGATATCTTTGTTCACGCGCCTCTCAGGGCGGCGTTCCGACAATCTACAAATTGCTACCAAAAAACCTTCACCACTTAAAACCTGTTGGTCGCCTGGATAAAGACAGCTCTGGGCTGATTCTCATGACGAACGACGGCGATTTTGCTCACAGCATGACACATCCGTCGTTTTACAAGATTAAGCGATATCTCGTCACGATCGACCAGCCATTGCAACCTCTACATCGCCAGATGATCAATGATTTTGGCGTGCAGCTTCCTGACGGACGCAGTCAATTGACGCTAGAAAGACAACACGAAGGCGATGATTATCGCTGGATAGTGGAAATGAGCGAGGGAAGAAATCGTCAAATTCGGCGAACTTTCGATGCATTAGGCTACACTGTTAAAAAACTCCACAGAACAAACTTTGGCAATTATTCGCTCGGCGACCTCAAGAGAGGCGAATGGCGAGAAGAGAAATTCACGAATTCATAATTTACTCCGCGGCTCTTTACATTTTACGGTAAATATTGTAATATAGCTTTTATGCTAAATTTGATAGAAAGTGTAATTGCAAAATGGAAACGCTAGGGCGCGAATCCGAGCCTTTACCCTCAGAAAAACTAAGAGCAGTCATACGTAACCTTAAGGAAGAAAGATCGGATACCATAGAAAAACTGTTCTATGAGAAGGATAAGTCCAATATTTTACCAAAATTCCTAGAAAACCAAATCTACGCTTACATCGAACTTATTAAAGAGGTCGAGAAACATACTAAGGAATTTAAATATCCTATATCTGTAGCGTTCAAAGATGACGACAATAACGTTTACTACTGCATAAATAACCCCGAAGAAAATTGCTACATAACACTTTACTCAGACCCAATCAATGAAGAATCTCCAAAGGCCTACATCCACAATTACGCCAGAAAATATAATAGCGACAGCAGAGAATGTACACTCGTCGTAGCCGCGCCTGAGAAGTTCGTAGCAAAAAACAGCCTGAGATGTTTTGAGGATTTCCTGAAAATAGTCCACCCATGCGAGGCTTATATAAATAGTGTGCTCGCCAAAATGTCTTAAAACTGCTATAATATATAATCATGTCTAAATTACCAACAGTCGCCATCATCGGGCAAGCCAACGTCGGCAAAAGCTCACTATTTAATCGCTTGACGCGCTCTCGCACGGCCATAGTCGCCAGGGAAGCTGGAACAACTCGCGACAATGTTGTTGGTAAAGTTTCATACAAACGACGCAACGTAGATTCTGCACCGTCAGATGACTATTCGCAATTTTGGCTCATAGACACAGCCGGACTGAAAACTGCCGAGGACGAATTTGAGGCGACCATTCAGGACCAAATCGCTGACGCATCTGCCGCCGCTGACGTAATCCTAGTAACTGTCGACTCCACCGTTTATCCTTCTGACGCCGATCGACAGCTGGCCAAAAAAGCCATAAAAAGTGGCAAGCCGGTTATTCTAATCGCCAATAAAGCAGACTTAAAAGGCTCTCTTTCTGTCGACGAATTCAAACGACTCGGCATTAAAAACATCATAAAAACTTCCGCAGAACACAGCATTGGTATTTCGGAGCTTCTTGATAGCATTGCCGAACTTATTCCGCCAGCCACCGAAACCGCGCCGGACGACATCATTCGCGTTGCACTAATCGGCCGCCCGAATGTCGGAAAGAGTAATCTATTCAATACTTTAGCGGGCAAGCAGCAAGCCATCGTCGCCAACGTCGCCGGCACAACTCGCGACGTAAACCGCGTTCAAGTTCGTTATCACGGTCAGACGATTGAGCTGCTCGACACCGCTGGAATTCGCCGCCAAGGAAAGCAAGAAACGGGAATTGAAAAGTTCTCAGTTCTTCGCACAATGCAAGCCATCAACGAAGCCGACGTTTGTCTGCTTCTTATGGACGTCAATGAGCTTAACGTTCAATTGGATCAGCGCCTAGCTGGAATTATTGACGAGGCGGGCAAGGGGCTTGTTCTGGTCGTCAGCAAATGGGACTCCGTCGAAGGTAAAGATGCTTACACTCATGATGAAATTGCGCCACAAATCAGCTATAACTTCAAGTTCACGCCGTACGCGCCGTTAATATTCACTTCTTCTGTCACGGGGCAGAATGTCGCCAAGTTATTCGACCTAGCGCTTGATATTTATAAGCGTCGTCGCCAAGAATGTAAAACTCGTGCCTTAAACGACATTTTACAGAAAGCCATCGCCGCACATCCGCCAGCTGGTCTAAAAAACTCGCACCCGAAGCTGCGCTACATTGTCCAGACGGACGTTGCTCCGCCGTGGTTTGTTATTTACGGTAGTAATCTGAAATTTGTCCACTGGAGCTACAAGCGTTATTTGGAGCGAACTTTGCGTGAAGCTTTCAATTTTGCAGGAACGCCGATTAAAATGTCTTTCCGCGACGAAAAGCAATTAAAGGCCAATCGTGAACGCGTTGCGCGCGGCCTGGCGCCAGTTACCAAAGCCTATAAGCAGGCCAAGAACGCCGAAAAGCTCGCTTGATCCTATTTTTACGCCAACTTCTCTTGACTTAAACACTATTACGTGATATAAACAACATTAGCTTTTGTTGACAAGTTGAGATTTATGCCTTGTCCAAAAGCGTACTTTGACAAGCCGACCAACCTTTGAAAGAGGCGTATAGCATGCACACAGACATTACGGTAGTGTATCGCCCCAAAAAAGGGGTTATGGCTTGGCTCTTCAGGAGAGCCATGCCTCAGGACGCTAGGCCAACCTTTGTCTGGTCTAGACTCGTCACTGAGATTGATAATGCTGGATACTTCAGCAGAAGAAAGTTCAGCATTCTTGCAGTAGGGCTAATTGTCATGACAATCGCCATGGTAAAGATGCTCCTATTCGTCCCTGGACTGAATCAGTCCGTAGTTAGTCTTCTAACTCGCGGGCTTGAGACCTTCCTTCCTACGGGATGGGCAACGGCAACTGCCTGGACTGTTGGTATGGCAGGAGTTTTCCTCATGGGAGACTTCACGAACTACACGCCATCACAGAAGTTCCTTCACAAAATCAAAGCTACCAGATACGAGGTGTACAATATCCTATTGCTCTTAGCACTACTGGAAGAGCAAGCTTTTCGCTCCGGAAGCGAGAGGTGGAACTGGCGCGAACGAGTACGCGCTAGCGTATGCTTTGGACTCCTGCACGTCATGAACATCTGGTATAGCTTCGCAGCAGGGATCGCCCTGTCTGTGACTGGCTTCGGTTTTTTGCTAGTATACTTATGGTACTACCGCAAATACCGTATCCAGATTATAGCTACGGCGGCAGCTGCGACTGTGCATGCATTGTATAATGCCATAGCCATCAGTCTCATTGCTGTTGTATTGGCGATCGATATTGCCAAGCTGCTGTAGTCTCCTGCGAACCTCTGTCAAAGTCTCTGCTTGTCATGTTCGCTCCATAGATGCGTATCTATGCTGATGAGTCGGAAACGACGAAAGCGAACTTTATTCAAACATCATCAATTGCGCAGACAAAACTTCACGCGTAATTTCGTCCGCACGTTCACCAATTAGCACAATTTTTGCTGGCTCTTCCGCCGCAGAATTAGCTATTTGAATCTGATTTTCCGTTGCCTCCAAATGATGCCGCACGCCATTATCATCAATAAAACAGCCCTTCATTCGCCTGAGTTTATAAGCGTCAAAAAGTTCCGGCCAAATTTTTTCCAGAGTCGCCGCAGCAATTTTCATACCAGAAACATCCAGCACGGCATACGTCGGATTATCCGGCACGACCAGCTCGCCATCGTACTTATCGAAAAACGTTAGTAGCCCCGACGGCGTCGTCATTTTATTGATATCAAATTTACCTCGTGGCGCACTCAGTATTTTTCCGTAAGGCAGGGAGTTCAGCTTGGATTCATATTGCAGTCGCTCGTCGTCACCTAGCAAATCTTCTTTGGTTACTAAAATCATATCAGCCGCTTGCAGTTCAATTTCATGCGTCGGCTCAATTCCATGTAAAACCTCATGTGCGTCAATAACATAAAAACTCTGCGCCAACTCGTACTTATTGAATATTTGTGCATTAATCAATTTCTCGACCAAATTCATCGTTCGCGCCACACCAGTCGCCTCAATAAACACTGGGGCGGGGGAATTGCGACAAAAGTCAAGTAACATTCGCGTTAATGCGTGCTTCGACGAACAACAAACACAATCGCCAGCCAAGGTCGTCACAATATCCGCCAGCTTTTCCAATCGATAACCGTCAACGTTTTCATTAGCATATTCATTCTCAATCACCCGAGAACCCTTATAGTCACTTTGTTGCAATAAGAACTCAAGAACACTAGTTTTCCCAGCGCCCAACGAGCCGTTCACCAAATACAACGGAACTTTATCGATAACCGCTCGCCCATCATCAAACGGCGCATTAATGCTAAATTCCAAATCATCGTCACGTTTTGCCATATGCTTATTATACGTCATTTTCACAAGGTGATATACTAAGTCTATGAAAGTCATCTTAGCATTGGGAAATCCAGGCGAAAAATACACAAACACGCGGCATAATGCTGGTTTTTTGGCTATTGATAAATTTGCGTCAGAACAGGGAAAAACCTTTTCAAATAAGCCGAAGTTTTCCGCGGATATCGCCGAAGTCAATGTTTCTGGAGAAAAAATCCTGCTAGTTAAGCCAACTACTTTTTACAACGAGGTCGGAATTTCCGCCCGAGCAATCTTAGATTTTTACAAATTGACATTGGATGATTTACTAATTATTCACGATGACACGGCGCTGGATTTTGGTAAAATTAGAACTCGCAAAGGCGGACGAGACGCAGGCAGCAACGGACTGAAATCCCTTCACGCTCACGTCGGATCAGACTTTTGGCACATTCGTATTGGCACAGATAATTTGCTCAGACGCCAAGTTGGTGACGTAGATTTTGTCCTGGGCAAGTTCAACTCAGACGAGCAAAAGATTCTCCAAAGCTGGATATTACCCGAATCAATTAATTTGATCGAGAAATTTATTAACGGAACTATCGAGCCGTTCAGTATAAAATATTAAACAAATTCTAGCGTCGTTTTCGCGGCACAATTTTTGAAGCGCCGTTCTTCAATTGCTCTTCTGCTTGATGTAATTTCACAGCCGCAGCTTCTTGTAAATTGATCGATCGAGCTTCCAATATGCTGCTGCCGACCGCTAAACTCACGAACAACAAGCCCAAGCCGCCCGTCGCCCATTCTGGTAGTTCCAAGTGGAATAATTTGGCAATCATCATCACGCCGAGTGCCATAATTGCCCAGTGAGCACCATTTTCCAGATATTTATATTTGCTAAGCGCGCCTGTTCGCAACAAATATACGGTTAGTGATCGGACCCAAATTGCTCCAGCACCCAGTCCAGCCACGATTAGTAGCACACTGTTGGTGATGGCGAACGCACCAATCACACCGTCAAAGCTAAAGCTGGCATCCAGAACCTCCAAATATAACAAGCTAGCGAACGCCGCCCAACCAGTTTTAATCTTAACAGACTTCGCGTCATCTTCATGGAAAAATGACCCAAATAACTCCAACCCAATATGCAGCACAATTCCAAGCACTGCCGAAATCAGCACCAAAGATTTATGCGGTGCCTCGACCGTAAAATACAAAACAGCCGCCACGCTAAGCATTATGCACACCTTAAAATTCTCAAATCGCCCAGCCTTTGCCAAGATCGGCTCAACATGTCGCATCCAGTGGACACGCTTGTTGTAATCGATGAAATAGCTAAGTCCAATCATAATCAAAAACGCACCGCCAAACGCGTCAATCATCGGCGACGCCTCGTGCAGGATTTTGCCGTACTCAACAGGCTTATGAAGCGCCAGATTGACAACATCCATAAATCCATGACCACTCGCAATCATCACGATAGCAATTGGCAATATAAATCGAACGACAAACACCGCCACAAATATGCCAGCCGTCAGGAAGACTTTCTGCCAAACTTGGCTCATTCCCGCCAAAACCTTGCTATTTATCACCGCGTTGTCGAAGCTAAACGTGACTTCCAAAACCACCAAAATAGTAAATAGCCAAAGACCGCTAACGCCCATATGGCTAAAAATCAAACTGCCCAAACCTAAGGTCAATAGGACCGAAAACCAGAAAATCCGAAACGGATGATGTGAATGTAAAAGATGCTTCATATTGATTTAGTATAGCATAAGCATGGAGTATAATTTTATATATGGCACAAAAATCGCCAGATGGTCGCATAAAAAAGTTTTTATCAGCCAACAGCGAATTGATCGGTTGGGTGTTTTTTGGCGTCCTTATAATTTCTATTTATCAATTCAGCTCACGATTCGGCGTCATGTTATTAAACGGAGAATTTGCAGAATGGTGCAATAAATTACTTCCGTCATTACAAGATTTCATCACGCTGACGCTAAGCGTAATTGTCGAGGCGGTCCCATTCTTAATTTTAGGAATTATCATATCCGCGCTTATCAGATACTTTTTATCATCAAAAGATGTCTTCAAAATGTTACCAAAAAACGCCTTTCTTCGACGAATTGCGCTCTCTATGATCGGGCTAATTTTACCTGTATGCGAATGTGGTAACGTGCCAATTGCACGCAGCTTAATGACAAACGGATTAAAACCTGCCGACGTTATTAGCTTTCTTTTCGCCGCGCCAATCTTAAACCCGATAACCATAATTTCAACCATGACCGCCTTCAGTTTTGACACCCGAATGGTTTGGTGGCGAATTATTTTTGCGCTAATTATCGTACAAATAACCGCTTTTATCGTCAGCTTTTTTAAGGAAGATTCCGTCATTAATCCAGAGTTTGAAAAACTTTGCGACTCTCATAATCACGATTCAAAATTGTCAAACGTATTCAGCTCATCACGCAATGAATTCTGGCAATTATTTACTATGTTGGTCTTAGGCGCTAGCATCGCAGCCGCTACACAAATCTTCGTTCCACGATTCATCATAAACGCTGTCGGTAGCGATATTTTCTTATCAGTCATATCTATGATCACGCTAAGTTTCGTCATTTCGATATGCTCCAGCATCGACGCATTCTTTGCACTAGCTTACGTGCGAAATTTCACAACAGGCTCAATTTTATCTTTCTTGCTGTTCGGACCGATGATAGACATTAAAATGATTACGCTATTAAAAACAACTTTTCGCTGGAAATTTATTGCAACAATTACCTTAACTGTATTCATCTTATCACTAATTGTCGGGCTGGGGGTTAATTTATATGTACGCTAACCTTGCAAAATCAATTGGCGGAATTGTCGTTTGTGTATATATTTTGCTATTAGCTTGGCGCGACCAACTCGGCTTTTACGTTCATCCACGCTATCACACATTCGCGGTCGTAATTAGCGTAATCGGCGTTATACTTTTGCTTATTGATATAATGTTGCAATTAAAAAATAAACCCGCAAAAGATAAATCTAGAATTGGCTTGAAAAAAATTACCCCGATATCTTATTTTGCAATAATTATATTATCAGTCGGATATATATTGCCACCAAAGCCACTCTCTCCAAGCAGTCTCGCGCAAAAAGAAAGTCCTGCGATTATTGAGCCAGAAAGTCGTTGCGAAACACCTCAACCAAAAGAAGGCTCTTCTACAATCTCAATAAATCGCTGGAAAACCGCTATAAATTCTTGCAAAGAGGCCGCTTATTTTAACGGCAAAGATATTACCATTACTGGCTTCGTTTCAAATGATCTGTTAAAAAACTACGGCTATAATTACTTCAATATTGCCAGATACGTTATAAGTTGCTGCACTGTCGACAGCGTGCCTATGAAAATCCTGGTCGAGAAAAACTTTTCGACAGACTACCCAGATGGAACATGGCTAATCGTCAAGGGTAAATTGTCGCAAAAAATCGTTAATAGTCAAGCTGAATACGTCATAACCGACGCGCACATCACAAAAATCAATCAACCCAAATATCCTTATGAATTACTCGGACTGTAAGTCTATTGCACACTTGTTGCAATAAGTTATAAACTATTCATAGTACTATGCTAAATGAAATATTTGAACGCCACAATCTTCGCCTGACAAAACCTCGCCAGCAAGTATTTGATATCCTGCGAAATTCAGATGTGCCTCTTACGGTCGGCGATATTGCGAAAAACTGCAAAAACATTAACCGTGCCAGCATTTACCGCACACTGCTGATGTTCGATAATCTGAACATTATAAACACCATAACTATTGGCTGGAAGAATTATTACGAGTTAGCGGAACCTTTTATACCACATCACCACCATCTCTACTGCATCAATTGTCAAAATGCCGAACCTATACAATCGCAAGAACTCGAAAAACTCATAGATCTCATCGGTAAAAAACATAATTTCATAGTCGCAAAACACCATTTTGAACTGGAAGGTATTTGCGAAAAGTGCCGACATATTATAGAAAATAAATAATTTTTCCCAACAAAAAAGCGCCAGGTAAGGGTGGGCATCACCTGACGCTTTTTTACCCTTCAACCCACCCGAGCTACCGTATCAGTGAAGCGTCGCGACTAAAACTCCAAAAGTCCGCGCCTGATGACTATCAATACAATTTCGTACTCACATTAACAGAGGTCGCCTTTGAAAAAGGGCAGTTAAAGGGGTTAGTATGCGCGTAACGTTGAACCGCAAAAAGTGGAGGGTAAGAATACTTAATGCCATTGCGCGCAACCTAACATATAGTTAGAATAGGGGGTATAAGGTGCGTTTGGTTAATGATTACTTAACCAATCGTCCTTGATTATAGCAAACATTTGACAAAGTGTCAATACTTTTTACCACATTTTTTATGGAAATCAATAGAATTACACCAGATGAGCATATTTTCTCCCAGAGATTAGCGCATATTGCCAATCCACCAAAAAGCTTATGTTATATGGGAAAATTACCAGAAACAAATGCGCCAGTCGTATCAATCGTCGGGTCCCGTAAGCCATCTGCCTACGGAAAAGAAGTGACCGAGCGATTAGCAACAGATCTGGCAAAAGCCGGATGTGTAATCGTGAGTGGGCTGGCGCTAGGTGTGGATTGCATTGCCCAAAAAGCTGCGATTGAAGCTGGCGGAACGGTCGTGGCGGTCGTCCCAAACGAGCTTCCTGATATTTCACCGCGGACCAATTATCAACTAGCCATGAGCATCATAGAGCGGGGCGGCGCGGTCGTTTCAGAATGGATGAAGGGCGATAATAAAATAGTCAATCGTTGGAGTTTTCTGGAGCGCAATCGGCTGGTTAGCGGGCTAGCTGACGGAATTATTATCACCGAAGCCGCCGAGCGAAGCGGCACATTAAACACAGCCTCGCACGCACTGAACCAGGGAAGAGATTTGTTTGTAGTTCCCGGAAACATAACCAGCCCACTGTCGGCTGGTTGTAATACCTTATTAAAGCAAGGGGCGTATTTGGTGACGGACGCCGACGATGTTTTATCAATCATCGCGCCAGAAAAATTACAAAAAGACAGCGACCAAGAATTAGCAGCCAGCGCAACAATCGAAGAAGCGATCATCATAAAACTCATCTCAGAAGGGCTTCGTGACGGCGATGAAATCCAACAAAAATCAGGATTATCCGCGTCAGATTTCGCCACGGCGTTAACTATGCTGGAAATAAACGGAGTGATCAAGCCTCTCGGAGCGAATAACTGGACATTACGATAATATTGCTATTTTGACAAATTGATGTTATTATGCGGACTATGAAAAAAGCCCGAGAAGCATCTCCTACCGCCCGTAAAGTCGCCAAGGACGTCTTTACTATCCCTAATTTGATAAGCGTGACTGGCGCCACTTTAGCGATACACGGATCTGAGAAAATCGATACGGCTGAAGGATTAGCGGAATGCGCGGTCGGGCGATTAGCCGACGTTCTGGACGGCAAAGTAGCGCGCATAACAGGGCAGACTAGCAATACCGGGGCGGCATTAGACGCCACAACAGATAAAATAGTTATGGCAAAAATCCTCTATGAAATGAATAAAAAGGAGTTGGCTCCAAAATATGTCCTTGGCACTGTTGCGCTACTGAACTCGATAAACGCCGTGGCTACGGGAATCGCTAATTTACGTAGTGATGAGAAAGCCGAAACTCGACCGACCAAATCAGGGAAGGTGGGTCTAGCTATGGAAACGGCAGCCTTAGTCGCTTATGCCGCCGCCGAATTAGCCGACAAACGAACCGACAATCCAAAGCCTGCCAAGCTTCTACGCAAACTAGGAGCTGGAGCATTCGCCGCTTCACTTCCGTTCGCTGCGCACGCAACATGCACCTACATAAAACGAGCAATTAACGGCGGCGCAGAAAAAGAAGATCCAGAAAAACCACACCAAATAGCAGATGTTAAGCGCAGTCTTGGATCAATGGCAATGCTCGGTCGTCTCAGTGGTCGCTCGTAATAATTCACTTTGCGGTTGTAGCTAGATAGTGATTTGTTATAATATAAAGTTATGAAAAATCTCGTTATCGTCGAGTCACCAGCCAAAGCTAAAACCATCGAGAAATATCTCGGCAAGGATTTTCACGTCTTGTCTAGCGTGGGTCATATTCGCTCGATTGTTAAAAAGACGAAGGATGGAACACCGCCGATTGACGTGGCTAACGATTTTTTCGCAATCTATGAAGTTGATCCTGAAAAAAAGAAAGTTATCACCGAGCTAAAGAAAAATGTCAAGGCAGTTGGCAAGGAAAATGTTTGGCTCGCAACCGATGAAGACCGCGAAGGAGAGGCCATTGCTTGGCATTTGTGCAAGGTACTGGATCTTCCAATTGAAACGACTAAGAGAATTGTCTTCCACGAGATCACCAAAGATGCCATAACCAATGCAATTAAGAATCCGCGAACCGTGGATATGAATTTGGTTCAGGCGCAACAAGCCAGGCAAATTCTTGACCGACTGGTTGGTTTTGAGCTCAGCCCAGTCGTCTGGCAGAAAGTTCCTGGCGGAAAATCGGCTGGTCGCGTTCAGAGTCCAGCAGTGCGATTACTAGTCGAGCGAGAACGAGAAATTATGAAGTTTGAGGGCAATTCTCAGTTCAAAGTTACTGCCATTTTTATTCACGACAATCAAGAATTCAAGGCCGAGCTTAATCAAAAATTCGATACAGAAGAAGCGGCGAACGAGTTCTTGAATAGCCTGAAACCCGCCGAATTTATTGTTAGCGATATCTCAAAAACTCCTGGGACCAGAAATCCAGCGGCACCATTTACCACGTCAACCTTGCAGCAGGAAGCCAACTCTAAACTTGGCTTCAGTTCCAAAGCAACCATGGCCTCGGCGCAAAAATTATACCAAGATGGAAAAATCACCTATATGCGTACCGACTCGGTGAATTTGAGCGGTCAAGCCATCGCAGCAG
>JABZJU010000040.1 GCA_015257635.1 Nanosynbacter sp.
CTATAATAGTCACCACGCTGCTCTTTAGATATTTTTCATCCCACTTTGGCCAGTGACCAACGTGAACCGTATCATCATGACCCATTTCATGCCACAATTCCTCTGTGATATGCGGAGCAAAAGGCGCCAAAATCTGAATCAAACTTTCTAATGCAAATCGCCATTCATCTGACACGTCAATTCCTTGCGATTCTTTTATCTTATACAGACCATTGACCATTTCCATCATCGAAGCCACGGCTGTATTAAACTTCTCATCTTCAATATCGCGAGTAACTTTTTTAATCGTCAAATGAGTTAACCGCAATAATTCTTGAGCTGTTTTTTCATTCGCACCAAGAGAGTCGTTTGGATTCTTATCAACGAACTCCTGAACCAAGTTCCATGCTCGATTTAAGAACCTGTAAGTTCCCGGAACACCACGAGGATCCCATGGCGCATCCATGTCATAAGGCGCGATGAACATTTCATAAACTCGCAACGCATCAGCACCATATCCACTATCCATAATCTCCATCGGATCAATAACATTGCCCTTAGACTTGGACATTTTCTGACCGTCTGGCGCCATAATATAAGCATTATACATCATTCGCTTAAAAGGTTCTGGAGTCGGAACGAGACCGAGCTTATAGAAAAATCGCATCCAAAAACGACTGTATAGCAAGTGAGCCACGGCGTGGTCGGCGCCATTGTAATAATCAACCGGCATCCAATGGTTAATTCTCTCAGGATTCCATGCTTCATTATCATTGTGCGGGTCGAGATATCGCAAGAAATACCAGCTAGAGCAAGCATAGCCATCCAAAGTATCGGTCTCGCGTCGACCTTCCACCCAATTGTCACCGTCAGGTTTATTTTCCGTAATCGGCACAGTTTTTCCAGTTTCAACATCCACCCAGACTCGCACCCAATCATCAACTTGAGCCAAAACGGAAGTATTACCGCCCGTTGGCTTAAAGTTATCCACCTCTGGCAAAATCACCGGCAAGCATTCATCAGCCACGGCAATTGGCGCACGACCATCAACATGAACAATTGGAATTGGAGCGCCCCAATAGCGCTGACGAGAAATCAACCAATCGCGCATTTTATATGTGGTTTTGCTTCGCCCAGAATTCTGCTGCTCCAGCCACGCAACAATTTGCTCGCGAGCATCCTCACTCCTGGTCCCGTTGAATTGACCAGAATTTATCAACTCACCTTCGCCAGAATAACAGCCAGCATCGGCTGAATGCTCAGGCTTATCAATAACCTGGATAATCGGCAAGTCAAATTTCTCGGCAAACGCAAAATCGCGCTCGTCGTGCGCTGGCACAGCCATGACTGCGCCGGTTCCATAGCCATCCAAAACATAATCCGCCACCCAGATTGGCAATTTTTGACCATTAACTGGGTTTATGACATAACTGCCGGTAAATACGCCTGTTTTCTCTTTATTCTCTTGACGTTCAACATCAGATTTTTGTTGCGAAGCTTGGACATACGCTTCAACCTTTTCGCGCGTATCAGAATTGACCAACTGAGGAATCAGAGGATGCTCCGGCGCCAAAGCTACATACGTCGCGCCAAATAACGTGTCAGGACGAGTTGTGAAAACTGTAATCTTGGAATCTTGACCGCTAACCGCAAACTCAACTTCCGCACCAACTGATCGACCAATCCAATTCTTCTGCATGGTTTTAACCATTTCCGTCCAATCAAGCGCATCGGTTGCCTCTAAAATTTCATCTGCATACGCCGTAATTCGGAAAAACCACTGCTTGAGATTTCGCTTGGTTACAGGATTACCGCAGCGCCAACATTTGCCACCTTCAACCTGTTCGTTAGCAAGCACTGTGTTATCAGTTTCACACCACCATTGCGACTGTTCTTTTTGATATGCCAAATCGTGCTTATATAATTGCGTAAAAATCCACTGAGTCCATTTGTAATATTCTGGATCGGCTGTAGAAATTTCTTTTGTCCAATCATAACTAAACCCAAGTCGCTTCAATTGCTCCTTAAAGTGGACTTTCGCCTCATCGTGTGCCATACGCGGCGTTTTTCCGACTTTAATAGCATAATTTTCAACCGGCAGACCAAAGCTGTCCCAGCCGATTGGATGATAGACATTATAGCCCTGCTGACGCTTGAATCGTGCCTTGATGTCGGCAAATTGAAAAGTACGACCGTGACCAATGTGAATTCCCGCCCCTGTAATCCCCGGAAGCATGCTCAAACTGTAATATTTCGGCCGAGTAGTGTCATTAAAATCAACCGCGTAAGTGCCGTCAGCCTCCCATTTGTTTTGCCATTTTTGTTCAATTTCTGTCGGATTATAGCGTCTCATATCTGTAATTATAGCAAATAATCCCGCTCATTACGAACGGGATTATTATTAGGCAATTAAGTTATTTACCTAGTCGAGGTTGATGATAATCCGCTCGAATACCCTTCCATAAAACCTTCTACAAACTCTTTCAAGCTTTCAGCGTCCGACGGCGCCTTAATCTCCTCAGACTTGTTCATGTTAATGTCAAATGAAATTTCTACAGAAACCTTCTTGCTATCACCTTTCAACTCTAAGGCTTTCAGTTCATGAGATGACCTATCAACCCACACCTTCAATGAAGATTCGTCAATAGATGATGATTCACTACTCTTGTAGCTATTAGATTTTCCGCACTTACCGAGCGCCTTGCCTGCTGATGAATTTTTAAGCTCATCACTAAATTTCGATAATTTACTATTATCACCCTGCAGTTCAAAACCACGCCCGCCGTTACGATCACTAATCTTTGAATCTTTTATAGTGAAGAAGCTATTCTTTTGATAAAGTTGAGCCAATTCCTTACGTGCACTTTCGTCACTTTGGATTTTCTTCAGAGCGTCAATGCCACACTTGTACTCATCGCCGATTTCATCTGGAGAAACTTTCATCCATGTGCCATTCATTTTATTTATTTCAGAATTTAACTTTTTCAAAGTCTGATCACGATAAGCCTCTATTTGAGCCCTTGACATCTTGCCGCCAGACGAAGACTCCATAACTATCTCAAGCAAAGTGCCATACAAATCCTTAAAGTTATTTATCTTCACATATATCGTCCCATCATCACCAAGAACCATATCACCATCTAGCGGAATACTCTTTTCGACCCCTTTGATATTAAGCTTAGCGTCAATATTAGCCTTTGATTTTCCCGAATCAGTAGCAGTCTTTACGTTTAGCTCTATTTTTCCTTGGTCGCGCATATCAACAACTACCTTGCCGTCGGCAGTCATCTTCTTTGCCATAATAGCATTAGACACAGCGTCCGTAACCATCTTTTCTGGATTCTGCCACCACAAGAAATAAACTAGCACAGCAGAAATAATAGCAATAAGAGCTATAACTCCCAGCACTATGCCAATTATCAATCCCGTTTTCTTCTTTTTTGGTTGCATCGGTACGCCATTATATTGCGGCTGCGGTGCAGGTTGATTACCCTGATCCATACTCCCCCTTGTTTTATATACCTTGAATTTAATATATCACATTAATCTTTAAATTGTGAGAAAAATTGGTTTTTCCTAGCAATCCACTCCGGCGTTTGCCTGACTAAGTATTTATCGTCCTCAGTGCTATGAAGGTTGATTTTTATAGATTCCTCTAGCCATACGCCGCCACTTGAACCCTTAAACAGAGCAACGCCTTCAGATTTCAATTTGTCGCGCACGAAAGACCCAGCCTCGATGGCATTCTTACATTCCTTCACCTGACAACCTCTTTGACGAGCGGCCGGCGCCAAATATTGATTAGCTTTCTCACCAACCGTCACAACCCAATCCAACAAATCCGGGCTACAATGAGAACCAAGTTCAGCGTGTGCTTGCTCGAAAATCCCCTTTAAGCCATTCATATTGCCAAGTACAGCAATTCGCTGCGGAGTCTCAATTCGATACAAAGACTGCAAAGCCGCCAAAGCAGTCAACGGCGTCGAACTATAGCTATCATCAATCAACCAAGTATTATCCGCACCCTTCAATAAATTCATCCTGCCAGGCAGTGGACGCAAATTCTCTATACCCTTTTTTATATTCTCCTCAGTTTCACCAAACGCATACCCAATAGCTGCCGCCACGATTGCTGGACGAATATTATGCTCGCCAATTAGCTTAACATTGACTTCTAATCCATTAGGATTTTCTGGCGACATAATAAAGCCGTGATGTCCGTCTTTCAGGGAAAAATTACGATCGTCAAAATTATACTCCGCCACGGGATCACTTCCGTAAGTAGTGATATTAGGATTCGTCAAAAAACTAGCAAAACGCCCATCTATATCATCGCGATTTATCATCGCCATTCGCGAGAAATTCGCCAGCGAAATCATCTCATTCGCCACTTCCTCCAAAGAATATTCAACCTGCATTCGACCATTCGTCACAGAAGTTACAACCGTAATATCCGGCACAACATAAGCCTTAAACCAATCGTTATAGCCAAGTTCCTTTGGATTAAATTCCTGAACAATCACTTGGACTTCCGGTTTTTCGGCCTTAATTCTCTTCTTTACGGCGCGCATCACTTTCCACCATTTGAACAAGCCTTTTTCAGGCATTTTCACGCCCATCATCTGAAGGAAAACGTCGGCTTTCGTCTTAGGCTCTTCATTGCGAAGTTGAATATCAAATTGTTGCGCCAAAACTGTACCGATAGCTATTTTTGCACTAGCCTTTCCGGCGCTACCAGTTATCGCCACAAGCTTCACATCTGGATGAACAGCAAAAAATTCTCGCACTAATTTTGCTAGTTTTTCTTCCCTCTTTTTTGAAACAGTAACCATAACTATATCATACCATAAGCATTATAGAAGAGCTGCTACGCGCCCACCCGGGGCATATTTGAATATGTGTTTGTCTTTCAATTGGCAAGCATAGGAGAATGCCCCTATGCGTACCAGCTCATGTTTAATTATGCATTATCGCCCAAAAAAACACAAGCATCATTTCTCATTTACATATTCTGGCAAAACTTTCCCAACTAAAACTACCGCCATCAAAACTGCAAATCCACACATAATTGACGGAATTCCGATAATAGTCGACGGATCAATGATATTGACAAACGTCGTAGGCGCCATAAATAGAACATATCCCACAATCAACGAACCTAGAGAGCGCCGAATATGTTTGCTGGAGGTTTTGCTACTAACATACGCATAAGCAATTGCTGCAAATAATAGGCCGTAATAATACAAACCATACCACATTCCGACGCCCGGCTGGTTTTCAAAAATCACATAATTACCCAGGCAAGCCCCAGACTTAATTCCGTTAGCCTCCAATAGAAAATAGCTAATAAACATTGCGGCAAAAGTGTAACCAAGCACAGGAATCCATCGCCTCTTAGCGCCAGAAAATTTATATATCAAATGAATG
>JABZJU010000041.1:0-994 GCA_015257635.1 Nanosynbacter sp.
GGTCAAAGTGGGCTTGGCGAGCATAAAATTGGACGACACGAATTGGGATATTTTGGCGAATACATTAGGCGCGACAACAATTTGGATTGGCTGGATTATTGCGGATTTTATGACGAAAAAGGGAAGATTGTCGGGTGATTCTGGGAATTGATGAAGTCGGGCGCGGCGCGTGGGCTGGACCGTTGGTGATTGGCGCGGTGGTTTTGGGCGGCGCTGAAATTGAAGGGCTTGATGATAGTAAAAAATTGACCAAAAAACGACGTGAATTGCTCGATGAGGAAATTCGCGAGCAAGCGTCGGCTTGGGCATTGGGCTGGGTTTCTGCTGAGGAACTGGATGAAATAGGGATGAGCGAGGCGCTTAAGCTGGCAACGCGGCGTGCAGTCAAAGAAATCCAAGCGAAATGTCAGAAAAATGGCTCGACGTTTGATGAAATTATTATCGATGGGACGGTCAATTTTTTGGCGGGTACACCGCTAGAAAAGTATGTAACAATTATAGCGAAAGCCGACGGTCTGATTCCGAGCGTTTCGGCGGCGTCGATTATTGCTAAGGTGGCTCGCGATAAATTTATGGCGAAGCAGGATAATATTTATCCGGGATATGATTTTTCTTCGCACGTTGGTTATGGTGTGGCGAAGCACCGAGCGGCTATTGATAATCTGGGCGTAACTCCGCTACATCGGCTGAGTTTTGCGCCGTTGGCTAAATATGCTAATACTGGGGCGAATTCGCAAAATGTGTCTGACGATAGAAAATCTAAAAACCAGCAAAAAGACACAACGCGTCAAATTGGCGATAAAGGTGAGCAAGCGGCGGCGGATTGGTTGGCGGGCGATGGTCATGAGATTATAGAACGGAATTGGCGAACACGATATTGTGAAATTGATATTGTTAGCAAAAAAGATAATGTTTTATATTTTACAGAGGTCAAATATCGTAAAAATGACAATTTCGGCGATGGCTTGGCGGCAATTACAAATAAAAAACAGCA
>JABZJU010000041.1:2131-5332 GCA_015257635.1 Nanosynbacter sp.
ACAATCTGGCGGCTTTCTCTGGTCCGAATCAAATACACGAACCAACGGCTGGCGTCTTGCGGGCGGATAATATTGGAATCTTTAATGTTGGCAAGAATTTTTTCTGCTGTTTCAGGGTTTTTAGTGGAAGTTAGTCCAATTGCAATATCATTCTGCAGGTCATTTGACGGCGTGTTCTTATATGCAGCAAAGAGATTATCAATCATCTCTGTCGTCTCGAAATGTCTCACGTTTGCGCTGATAATTAAAGCTCGAATTTCTGTCGGTAAGTCTTCCAATTTATTACTATCAAAACGCGTTTTTGCCTCGTTCAAAACTTCTTTATCTTCGCTATAAATCATCAAACTCAGAGCCGTGGTGCGTCGTTCGCGGTCGTCGTCCGATTCTCCAGCTTTTTCATCCCAATCTAATTCCTTAAATGTGGCATGCGCAAATTCTCCAGAAATTTTCTTTAATGAATCTCTGGCGGCGTCATTATCGTCTACGAACTTTCGCAGTTCCGTCAAGGCTCCAGCCGCCATACCGAAGACTTTTTCGTTGGTTTCGGTTTTTAGCGACAATGCCAATGGAAGTAGTGACGCCGAGTTTTCAAATCCAGCGCGGGCAAGTATTGTCGCGTCCTGTAAGATACAAATCTTATCCAAGGTTGGCAATTCTGTAATGTTCTTCAATAAATATTCGCGAGTGGATTCGTCATATTTGGTGATGAAGTGGGCGCTTAAGCCGCAGTTTAATTGCAATGGCTTTTCAATGGAAACGGTGGCTTCTTTTTGATTCAAGATTTTTACGTCAAGTGGCTGATTTACGAATAATGGAATCGGCCATAATGCGTCGGATGGTTGGTGTTCGCCGATGAAGAATCGTTCCTGGC
Organism: Nanosynbacter sp.; assembly: GCA_015257635.1. Classification (GTDB taxonomy): domain Bacteria; phylum Patescibacteriota; class Saccharimonadia; order Saccharimonadales; family Saccharimonadaceae; genus Nanosynbacter. Next base: position 3,003 of record JABZJU010000041.1, read on the forward strand.
TTAAAATCGCGGTGTCGTGACTATTTGAAACTGATACGACAGGAAGGCCAGGTTGGGAAATCCAAGTGTTCATTAGATTGACAATTGGCTGACCGCTCGCCAACTCTAATTCTTGCCACAGGTCATTTCCGACAGTGTTTTTATACGCGAATTTTTCAAAATATGATTTAAGTCCAGCGCGAAATGCCTCTTCGCCAATAAGCTTCCTGACCATAACAAGCAGTCGTCCGCCCTTAGCATAAACAATCGCCGGGTCAAATAATGTGCTGATTTCGTCTGGATGATTGACGTCGGCTTGAACGGATTGAACGCCATCTAAGCTGTCTCTTCTAAGTGCGGCTGTTACTTCATTCGTGGCAAAATCTTCCCACATGCGCCATTCGGGGTGTAATGCATCAATCGCCACGTACTCCATCATATTGGCAAAGCTTTCATTGAGCCATAAGTCGTTCCACCACTGCATGGTAACCAAATTGCCAAACCATTGATGGCTGAGCTCGTGCGCGATAACCGTGGCAATGAAGCGTCTGGAGGATTCTGGGGTCAATTCTGGGTCCGCAAGCAAACAGCTTTCGCGGTAAGTAATCAATCCCCAGTTTTCCATTGCGCCAGACGAAAAGTCGGGAAGGGCGACGTGATCGGATTTTGGCAATGGATATTTGACGCCGAAATATTCATCATAAAAATCAATCGAACGAGTGGCTATATCTAACGCAAAATCTAATGTATTTTCATTCTGAGCTGGCGTTGCCCAGACGTTAACCTCGACGCCAGATTTAGTGCGGGCAGTTTTTTTGTGCAATTCGCCTATGACGAAAGCTAGAAGATAACTGCTCATCTGCGGTGTTTTCTCAAATGTCGTCGTGAGAGAATCATCATTTTCTTCTTCGCTTTTTACGGGCATATTTCCCAAAACTGTTATCCCTGGGCGAGTTATTAACGTCAAATCGTATTCAGCTTTGGCGGCTGGTTCGTCAACGCAAGGGAAAACTTCGCGGGCGTGATGCGATTCAAATTGAGTTGCGAAAAGCTGTTTTTTAATGCCGTCGTGAGTGAAATAACAAGGATACAAGCCGTGCATTGCGTCGGTGATGGTTCCAGAAAAATTGATACAAACTATGTGGTTGCCGCTTTTAAGTTCAGGTTGAAATAATCTCAATTCGTCAAACTCACCAAATGAAACGTCGGCGGGCTGATTGTCGATTGTGGCTGATTGAATTGTTAAGCCTTTGGAATGTAGCGAAATTGATTCGCTGGTGGAATTGCCAGAAATGATAACTGTGCCAGAAAATTCTTTTTCCTCGGCGCGTGTTAAATCGAGAGTTAGGTTGTAATGATTTGGTGTGAATGTGTCAAGTAAGCGTGGAACTTTAGTCATAGTTTAATTATAATACAGTCATGAGGGTGAATAAAATACGACGTCGGCAAGTGGTGATTGCGCTGGTAATTTTGATAGTCGGCGTGGCGGTTTGGGCTTCGCGAATTTCGCAACCCGAACCTCAGACAATTCAAACTTCAACGCAACGAGAATTATTTGGTAATTCGAACGCCAGAGCGGAATTGGAAAAAATAGAAGTTAAAGGACGCGCGCCAAAGACTGGCTATTCCAGAAAGCAATTCGGCAACGGCTGGGGCAAAATTAACGGCTGCTCTGTGCGGGAAGTGATTCTGGCGCGAGATCTTACGGATGAGAAAATTGATGAAAAATGTCGAGTTTTGTCGGGTGTGCTGAATGATCCGTACACTGGTCAAACAATCCAATTTCAGCGCGGCGAAAAAACCAGTTCTAAGGTTCAGATTGATCACGTCGTGGCTTTGAGCGATGCTTGGCAAAAGGGTGCGCAACAAATATCTCCAGAAGAGCGAGAGAAATTGGCGAACGATCCATTGAATCTGTTGGCGGTTGACGGCCCAGCAAATCAAGCCAAAGGTGACGGCGACGCGGCGACTTGGCTGCCGAGTAATAAATCTTTTAGGTGTCAATATATTGCGCGACAAGTGGCTGTGAAACGAAAATATCGCTTGTGGGTAACGGAAGCTGAAAAAAGCGCGATGTCGGGAATCCTGGAAAAATGCGTGGAAGTATAATATTGACAAAATACGTTTTTATGATAAAATGGTAGAATGAATTCTGAAGTATGTCTTACTAAATTGTCGGTGAATGATGATGAGGCTTTGGAACGGGCGGCTTTGGCTCACTCGGAGTCTGTTTTGGGCTGCGAGTTTACGGATAGTGCGAAAAAGTATTTAATAGAATATGTAAAAGGCATGAATAATTACTATGATAGTGATGTATTTGCTATCGATATTCCTGGCGAAGAGTTATCATC
>JABZJU010000042.1 GCA_015257635.1 Nanosynbacter sp.
CACCCGCTCTACTACAGAGCGGGCTTTTTCTTTGTCTAAGATTAATACACATTTGATTTTATTCATATATTATTGTAAAATAATAAATATGTCAGAATTAAGTAATGAGAGTCTACTAGAAGGCGCCGAATGCGCGAAACTGTCCGCCGAAGAAGCTGATCGCTTGTTTTTCCAAATAAACTCAAGTATTCCAGACCAAAATTTAAGAGGTATCAGAAAGACAGAAGCCGTGGAAGCTGCCATAGCCATGTGTCGAAGTTGCCCAGTATTAAAGCAATGCTTAGAATATGCGCTCCGCCACCCAGAATCTGCCGAATATGGCGTATGGGGAGGCACAACTGTCGCTCAACGCAGAAGAATATTACGATTAGGCGAAAATGCGATAAATAAGGCAATTGAATCGGCTGGAAAATAATCACCATAACTCTTGTTTTTCGTTGTCATTTCTGCTACAATGGTCTGGAACATTACCAAAGACAGTGGCGACTTGACGTAAAACAAGTATAAAAATGCCACCGAGGGATGAAACTAACAGTTTTATTTGACGTCTTTGGTAGTGCGAGAATCAAAGACGTTTTTTTGATTCTCCATTACCGCACGTTAACAAATTGGCACATAACAAATTAACTCAATCAAAGAAAGGATTTTTATGGCAATTTCACGCGATAAAAAACAAACTTTGGTTGCTGAACTGACAGAGCTATTAAAAGACGCTAAGGGCACGGCTTTTGCTCGATATCAAACCCTTACCGTTGCCGACCTACAAGAACTACGCAAGGCAGCTCGCGAAGCGGGCGTTACTATCAAGGTTGTTAAAAACCGATTGGTACGCGTAGCTCTTCAGGAAATCGATACTTACAAAGAAACCGACACCAGCTTATTGGTTGGTCAATTGGTTTACGCTGTAAGTAGCGAAGATGAAGTTATGCCAGCAAAGGTATTGGATACGTTTGCAAAAACACATCCAGCATTACAACTTGCAGGTGGCTTCTCAGGCGAAGGCTTGGCAATTAGCGAAGCTGACGTTAAAGCATTGGCAGGCCTACCAAGCAAAGACCAGCTCGTTGCTCAAGTGGTATCACAATTGCTATCACCAGTACACGACACGGTCAACGCGCTTGGCGGCAATTTGCACGGACTTTTGGACGGCATCGAAGCCAAAGCTACTGCTTAAGTTTAGCAATCAACACTAGTAACGTTGCAATCATCGCAACAATATAATAATAAAGGAGAATATCAATGGCTGATATTAAGAAATTGGCTGAAGAACTTGTAAAATTGACAGTTCTAGAAGTTAACGAATTGAAAAATCATCTTAAAGAAGAATACGGCATCGAGCCAGCTGCTGCAGCTGTCGCTGTTGCTGGTCCAGCTGCTGGTGGTGACGCCGCTGCTGCTGACGAAAAAACTGAGTTCACAGTTACTTTGAAAGACGCTGGTTCTCAGAAGGTTGCAGTCATCAAGGCTGTTAAGGAAATCACTGGCCTAGGTCTAGGTGAAGCAAAAGCTATCGTTGACGGCGCTCCAGCACCAGTCAAGGAAAAAGTTTCTAAAGACGAAGCTGAAGCTGCAAAGAAAACTTTGGAAGACGCTGGCGCTACTGTCGAGCTTTCATAATTTGTTATACAACGCCAATTTGTTTCGTTTAATCACCGTCCGCTCTGGGCGGTGATTTTTATGTCGCCAATCTTAATATCACGAACCACACGTCAATTTCAAGAGTAAAATTTGCAACACTTTTTTATGCATATCTTATAGCGCTGTGGAAAATTAGATAAAAATAGATAACGCGACTTGATATAAATGTAAGGATATGCTATATATTAGTTAAGTATTATAAAAATAGACAAAGGAATTGCGAGAACCATGTCTGAATTACCAGAAAAGCAAATTAAGCGTCTGAGGACACTTATTCAAGAGGCGGAAACCAATTTAGCTGCCGCAAAAGAATTATTGATTAGTATTATTGGCGACGATGGACAAGTTGTCACGCCAAAAAATTCGTCAGATGATGTAACAGGAAAGATTATCGAAGGCGTATTTGACGGACAAATGATGCTCAGCCCTGATGGCAAAAATTACCCAATCCCAGCCAACTACGCTTCAAAGTCGAAGCTGGTTGAAGGCGACTTGATGAAATTGACAATTGCTGAAGACGGCAGCTTTATTTATAAACAAATTGGCCCTGTACCACGAAAGCAAGTCATCGGAACGCTTGTACAGCACGACGGAATTTACTACGTCGAGGCTTCTGGTCGCGAATATCGTATTTTGCTTGCTAGCGTAACTTACTTCCGAATTAACGTCGGCGACCAAGTTACAATCATCATCCCTGAAGACAATCCTGACGCAACTTGGGCTGCAGTCGAAGCTGCATTGTAAATATTATGCTACCGAGCGAGTTTCTGCTCAGTTACGCCAGTTTTAACGCTGACAATAAGCCATTCGTCGAATGTCAAGTTGGTGATAAAATTGAGCGCCATGAATTGTTCGGACAAGATTTGTCTCTTGAGTTTGATTTTTCCGTCAAATATTGCACGGGTTGGGTGGATTTTGAGAATCGCTGTAGCCAAATCTGCCCAGACCACGCCACGGTTGATGAAAAGTATGAAAATTGCCTAAAATGCCGCGACAAAACTGGCTTTAATCCAGCATTTTATAACGCCAGTTCGGTTTCTGTCCAACAAGAAAAAATCAATCAAAATCCGCACTTTGTTTACTTGGCATACTTCGCGCCGAACGTCATAAAAGTCGGAATCTCGCAAGAAGAGCGTGGAATTCGAAGATTGTTGGAGCAGGGAGCGCGATTAGCCATAAAATTAGAAACGTTTTCTTCGGCATTGATCGCCAGGCAATACGAGGCGAAAATTTCCAAGCTGGACGGAATAGTTGAAACTCTGCCGGTTCACAAAAAGATGGAACTGATAAAACAACCTTTTGACTATGCGACTGGCGAAAGGGAATTGCGACAAAAATTACTTGAAATTGAGCAGAAAATTGGCGTGTCGTTTCCGAAATCCGAGCTAATTCCTTGCGAAGATTATTTTCAAACCGCTGGTGTTGATTTGTCGCGTGTCGTTTTAATGAAGGATTACAGTCAATTGGTCGGACATGTACGCAGCGTCATCGGCTCAATTGTCATCACTGATTACGACGGTCAGCTGCTGGCTTACAACATTAAAAAGCTTATTGGCTATCGGGCGCAAAAAGTTGACAGAGAAATTGAGCTGGATTTACCAACCGAGCAATTAACGTTATTTTAAAACCTTATTTTTACAATATATTTTTGATGAAATAGCTTGAAATTTTACTCTATTATTGATATATCTATTAGCTTTCACAACGTGTGTTAGCTTGCGTCAAATCGACGCACCGTTTTGCGGAGGATTTATTTTCTTCGCCCGACTCCAGAAGGAGTTATCATGGCTTACTTCGAACAGCCTGCTATTGTGCGTAGGTCTGGAGGACAGATTAACGTCTATTACGGAGGCATGTTCAAGCCAGACGGTCCTGGACATGGCCATGTCAGAGTCACTGGCGGTCCGCTCGGCGAGAATATCGTCTATTGGAGGCTGCCTGAGAGCGAGGGTGGTCAGGTTATCGTAGACAACTCATGGGAAACCATGAACGACAACGACTTGCGCGATCACCTCACTGACTTCTGAGTCATAAGACCTGGATATGTCTGAAAACTATCCATCTTACCTGGTATAATTTCATTATGAACAATTACTCAAATTTTATATTTCCGGCTGTAGTTTTTGAAGCATTTCCAATTCTGAGAAAATTGGGTTATGTTCGACAATTCGCACCACTGATACCGCTTAGTCCAGATACGACTTTTCATCTATTCGGCGGTAAGGATGGATACTTTCTTATACTAGTTATGACCGACTATGCCGACCCAATAGATCAGAGTCGAGAACTAAAGAATATTTCTGGTGAATATGCGTTTGAGTTTACTAAGCTCATCAAACCGTATAGTAACGATGAACATATTGAGATAAAAGAAAACGACGAGATACTTGAAGATCCAACCGTGTCAGACCCTAATAGTTACTACCGTTTTTATGTCGCCGAAACAAAACACAAAATCGATCTGCGCTATCCATAAAAAATGCCGTTTTCTGCTATAATTATCTCATGAGGAGCATGAGGGATGAGTCAGGCGCTATATCGTAAATATCGCAGTCGCAGTTTGGATGAAGTTTTAGGTCAAGATCACGTGACTAGTATTTTACGTCGAGCGTTAGAGCAGGGAAAAATTGCTCATGCGTACTTGTTGACTGGCCCGCGTGGCGTAGGAAAAACATCAGTGGCACGAATTCTGGCACACGAGATTAACCACTTGCCATATAATGACGACGCCTCAAACTTGGATATTATTGAAATTGACGCAGCCAGTAATAACGGCGTTGACGACATTCGCGCCTTAAGAGAAAAGGCCCAAGTCGCGCCTGTTTCTGCGCCGAAAAAAGTTTATATCATCGACGAAGTTCACATGCTGTCAAAATCGGCATTTAACGCGCTATTAAAAACCCTGGAAGAACCGCCAGAACACGTGGTGTTTATCTTAGCTACAACTGACGCCGACAGACTTCCAGCCACCATTCTTAGCCGTGTCCAGCAATTTTTCTTCCGCCCAATTCCAACGGAAATTATGACGCGCCAGTTAATGAATATAGCGAAAAAAGAAGGATTCGCAATTGAAGAGGATGCCGCCAGGTTAATCGCTGAACGTTCCCGTGGTGGATTCCGTGACGGCATTAGTATGCTTGACCAATTGTCGATTTTAGCAACTCCAGATCAGCCACTGACGGCGAATATGGTTACCGAATATTTGGGACTGAGTGACGCGACGATGCTCGGCAATTTGTTGGATTCATATCCATCCGACGACAGCAAGAAAGTCTTAAACATCTTTCAGGAATTAGAAAATAGTGGCGCAAATTCAGTTATCGTATCACATCAATTATTGTCGATTGCTCGCAATAGGTTACGAAAAAATCCGAATCTTATTGGGTTGGTTCAGCAATTGATCGAGGTTGATCGACACCCACACCC
>JABZJU010000043.1 GCA_015257635.1 Nanosynbacter sp.
CTTCTCCGCCGCCATCTGTTAATGTATAATATTTCCATGACAAAGCAGAAGAAAAAGCGCAATAAAAAATATTCTGGGATGGACGCAACATCTCAGCGACCAAAAGTAACAAGGATTACGGCGACGAATCGCTCCAAATTATCTCAATGGTTTTTTGATCGAAAAAAGCTCATTCGTACCATTGGCATGGCGGGGCTCGTTATAATCGCCTTAGTTATCGTTATTTCTGGAATATTGAGCCTGTTTCATTAACGAACCGGTAGCTTAAATCCAAAGGTACTACCTTTTCCTTCTTCTGATTCAAAGATCATTTCGCCATCGTGCGACAAGATAACTTTCCTCGCCAAAAATAAGCCAACGCCAGTGCCATCTGGTCGCTTTTTCCTAGCGTTTGTACCACGGAAGAATTTGCCAAACAAATTTGCTTGCTCCGATTTTGGCACACCAATTCCCGAATCTTTCACTGTAAATTCGATCATGTCGTTATTATTTTTTAGAGAAATTATCACTTTTTTATGAGGATCTGAATAATAAATGGCGTTGTCAATCATATTTAGTATAACTTGACGAATCTTTTCGGAATCGGCCACAATCAATGGAACTTTTTTATCAATCTTTAGATTCATCTCGACAGATCTCTGATCTGCCACAACCTTAAGTAAAGCAACTTCATCCCGAAGAATTTGAGCAATATCTATCTTCTGTTTATCAATATTAAATTTGCCAGTTTGAAGCCTAGAAACGTTAAGAAAATCATTTATCAGCCTCACCATACGCTCACTCGAAGAAAATGCCTCTCTAAGAACCGCACGTTGCGTCGGCGTAATCTTTCCCAAATCGCCCTCCAGCATCATATCCAAATAACCCTTAATACTGGTCAATGGCGTCCTTAGTTGATGAGAGGCCATAGATATAAACTCATTTTTTGCCTCGTCTAACCTTTGAAGCTGACGATTGCTAAATCTCAATTCTTTAGTCGCTTCGTCAATCTTGCGTTGCAAACTCTTATTCAATTCATTAATCTCTTCCAGCGACAAAGAGTTTCGAATCGACACCGCCAATTCCCCGGCAATCGATTCCAGCATTTCAATATCGCGAGAACTATAGCCTAAACTCTTATGCTCACCCAGAAATAGAATTCCCGTTTCTTGATTTTGATACAATAGCGGCATAACGATTTTCGTACGATGAATATCCAAAAGTTTCTTCAGCTCTGGATCTTTTACTTGATTCGCCAAAATAACTTCCGGAAAACTACAGTTTTTATAATAGTAATCCATGATACTACGAATATCTTCCTCAACAACAGCTATTCGTCGCCGACCCGCCCGGCCATATATTCCTTTTTCTGGAATACAAAACGCCACTTTTTCAGCTTTTAGAGAGCTTGCTATGTAGCTGCTAATGCGTCGAGTCAATAGCTGCAAATCCGCCGTATATGTCAATATTTTACTGATCTCACGAGTAAAAGTGTCAGCATCGTATTCTCCGTAGTAAAAAACCCTATCCGTAAACTTATCAAAAAATCTCTTCACGGGCTGATATGTGACCGCCAAAACCATAGCCAAAATCATATTCATAAGATTTACATGACTATCGATCGTAAGGCTACGCTGAAAAACTACAATTGAAATGATATATGCAGAAATTATATAAACAACAGCCAATGCGATTAGTAGTAGCATATACGAGACACTTCGAGCTACCGCCATCTTTACATCCATTAATCGATATCTGACTATGCTATACATAATTGCAAATAAGAAAATAATCGTAGCAACTGGACCGACCCATACGTATCGATAATCGCCAAGCGCCGGAAGCAATAAGTCCACTGCAAACCCGGGAATACTACATATCAATAAACCAATCATATAGATAGCGACTTGCTTGCGTCGAATAGAATCCGACTTTTTCCACGCAACATAGCCAAACCACATAGAAATTAGAAAGAATACCAAGAAAAAAGTTGCAAAAATAACATAGTGGATTGCATGGATCGGAATCTGCGAGAAATCTACTGGTGTATTAACCTCCGAGACATTAATTATAAACTCAGGAACTAAAATGATATATAGCGAAAAAATCGTTATTAGTATACTAGACGCGTAGATAAAACTCTTCGTTGATTTTGTCGATGGAAGAAACGACTTCGTAGTAAAAATAGCCAACGCAGGACAAAAAATAGCTGAAGCGACATAAAACCACCTAGACGCAGTGTCCAGCATCACACTATTGTCTGCCAAAGAAAACACCTCAAGTCCAGCTGACCACACAGCCAAACATAGACAAACCAGAAAAAACCAATGCTTCGCATCATGATGACGCTTCGACTTTTTAAGTACGAGTACGCCCAAAATTAGCGCCATCAACGCAACCAATCCTAGTACTAATGCTCGTACCATCATACTAATGCTTATTATAGCATTTAATTTTATGTTTCAATCGCAAAAACTGTGTAAACGCCGCTTGCGGTAACTGTAGCTTTAATAGATTCTTTTGGTATGCCAGATTTTTGGAGCAATTTAAAACCTTCTTTAATTGAGCGCATCCTAACCTTTGGAACCCACCCCATTAGTCCATGCAAAAATTCTTTTTGTGGGCGATTTACGTTCATGTTGCCAGTAATCATCAACCCGCCAGTTCGTAAAAACTTCAATGATTCTCGTGTCAATTGTTTATAAACGCCATCCGGCAAATATTCTCGCAAGCCAGAATCTTCCGCAATATCCAGCTTACGATTACCCAAAACTCCCTCCAAGCTCAAAGGCTTGCCAAGCTTACTGAATAATCGTTCACAATGAACTTCAATCTTATCTTCCAAATTCCATTTCTTCGCCAAACTTTGTGCTGCCGCTAGAGACAACGTATCTTGGTCCAGCAGAATTACCGTCGGCGCCTCACCCGTTTCGTCCTTAAGTTTTTTCAGCATCTTCAAAGTCGCCAGCCCCGTTCCGCAGCCAAAACTCATCACCAACATATCGTCAATTGAACGATTCTCTTTTTCTGCCACTTTCTTCAAATGATCAATCGATAGACTATTCACTGTTTCCACTCGCTCACGAATACCAAGCGAATCCGTACAATGCCGAATAACGTTAGAAAACTTCTCCGTCACCGGCGCCTGGATAAACTCTCGGACGTCACTAATCCTCTTCTCTACCTCTTCAATAGCCGTCGCTTTATCTACGCCGTTGTCGATTTTATCTTGAATCATAACTTCTGTTAGCGGCAAGCCATTAATCTTCTCATCAAATACCGACTCATCCAGCGGACCGCTCATGGTTGGATATTTACCTTCTGACAATATTTCGCCATTTTCATCAAAAACGCTCAAATCCTCAGCTTCAGAAATTGTCAAAAATGTCAGTGCGGAACCTCGCTGATTATGCCATGGCTGCGAATCAGTTTGATCCTCGCCATACAATAACTTATCACGAAAAACCTCCAGATATGAATCTATTTTTTCGCCCCACTTGCCCATTTTCACAAAAGGAGTTTTATCTAAAACATTCGCGATTGCTGCGGTAGCTAGATTTTTATGAATAAAATATTTACGAACCTCTTTTAACTCTGCATCGCCCCGTTTCAAATAGTTATATATATTTTTAATATTGTCAGGGTTGTTGTATGCAGGATCGGTCTTTTCCCCAATTTTAACCCTGCATTCCTCACTCCTAAGATCCGCAATTTCCTCGTTTAATTTTTCATTAGCTTCATGATCAACTCCATTAAGAAAATCACCCGCTTCTGCAATATACCGTTCGTTCCTAAAGTTTTCCATGCCAAAAATTATAACATAGTTTATATGATATACTTAAAGCATGATAAAAATCGCTATCATTGAAGACGACCCAACCATCAGCCAGATGTACCGAATGAAGTTCGAGTCGGACGGGTTTGACGTTCGCTTGGCCGCCAACGGACAAATTGGCATAGAAGTAGTCGAGAAGTTTCAGCCAGACATTATTTTGCTAGATTTACAAATGCCGGAAATGGACGGCGCGGAGGCTTTGAAACGAATTAGGTCTAAAGATTGGGGAAAAACTATTCCCGTTATCGTCCTCACTAATCTCGGCGAAGAAGAAGCTCCGCACGATTTGAAGAAATTAGGAATTCATAGCTACATCGTAAAAGCGAACCTCACACCGCGCCAAGTTGTCGAGCAAGTCAAAGCTGCCATAAAAGCTGCTTAATTTTTTGATTGATTCGCAATTTTTAGACAAGCCGTAATTACATTATCAAACAGCGCAGAAACCGTTAATGGACCAACTCCGCCTTTTTTTGGTGTAATAATTACATCATTACGCTGACGCACTTCTTCAGATACATCGCCAACAATTTTTCCATTTTCCGAAGCAGTTCCCGCGTCAACAACGACCGTCTTAGTCTTAATCATTTGGCTTTTAATCAGCCCTGGAACTCCAGTTGCCGACACGATAATATCGTAATTTATCAATTGAGATAAATCGTCACCTTTTTCAAAAACCGTTACATCGACGTCAGACATCAGCCACATTTTCTCAAGAGGCGCACCAACCAAACGACCTCGCCCGATAATTGCGACTTTCTTACCCTTCAAATCAACGCCATATCCAGCCAGCAGCCAACTAATAGCCGTTGGCGTAGCTGCCTGAAAAATCGCCTTTTTACGCAAACCGTCAACATCTTTATCTTCTCGAATACTCTCGAGTAATTCCTCGGTCTGATCAGAATTACTAATCGGCAATTGCAGAATTATCCCTTGAACGTCGTCTCGATTGTTCAATTCTTGAATCACCTCCAAAGCACCGCACGCAGGGACTCGATGAATCTCCACGTCAATCAAAATATCAGCGCCATACCTCTGTTTCAAACGCATATACGTTTCAATGACTGGATTTTCGACATCAGTAACAATTGCCAAACGAGGATTAATATGCCAAGCCTGCCTTAAAGCTCGCACCTGTTTCGCCTGGCGCTCCTTGATAAATCCAGCTAGTTCTAAGCCATTTAGT
>JABZJU010000044.1 GCA_015257635.1 Nanosynbacter sp.
TTGTTGGTGGCGGAAGATTTTTGAATTTAACCAAAGATCAGGAGCAAAAAGCCGATGTATCTGAGCTGTCCTTGAGGTTGGAACGATATTACAAATATAAAAACGTAAGCTCTATTGGACACGAGTATCCTTCCTGTACTGATCTTATTAAAAGTTTTTCGTCAATCGCAGGAAGTGATTCTCTGAAAAAGGAGATGATCAAGTGCAATCGTAGTGATTGGGCTGGCGGTAGTAACGGCGAATTGTTGTACGAGGCGGCAAACATAGACGATGGGGATTGTACGAAGCCAACTTCTGGCTCTATAACTGACGTGGCGGCGGCAACTTGTGTGAAATATAACATTATATATAAGGAATTTTCGACGGGTTCGGAAAAAAAGGTGAATAGTATATGGCGCGACTAGTAGGAAAAAGCGATGGATTTACTATTGTCGAAGTTGCAGTTACTTTGGTCGTTATTGGTATTTTCATGGCTGTTATATTAAGTATGCAAGCGCAAGTTAGCCAAATATCAGTCATGAATGCCCAGCACAATAAAGCAAGTCTTCTGGCGTATAATAATATGCGTCGTTACGCGAATGATTCTGCACCGTCGTGGTTTAAGTGTAATACGGCGTCGTCGAATACTAGGTATGAAGTTACGAGAACTATTGGTAGTGTCGATGGGCTGCCTGGGGTGGTCAGTCAACAAGTATATGCATCAGCGCCATACGGATGTAAGAATGGAACAATTAGCTTGGGGATGCCGATTAAAGTGGAGTCTATCGTAGAATATGGATTGCCAAGCTCTGGTGTGGGTAGTGGAAAGAAGGTGGTACATGCGACGTATGTGGCGTTCTAGTGAGAGTGGTTTTACTGTAGTAGAACTAGCCCTGGTGATGGTCATTGTCGCAATGGTCGTCGGCGTGTTTAGCCAGATGTTAATTTCAGCAAACCAAAGTGCGTCTATCAGCAAGGCAAAAGTCGAGATTAGTCGAAATATGCACAATTCCATGGATGCAATTGAAACTGACGTACGTCAAGCTTCGCGCTTTAAGGTGAGCAGTTATGATGGAGAGGATACGTTTGCTACCGATAAAAATTTCCCTAGTGCGGCACCTAGAGAATGGAGATATAGAAGTAATCCGTATTCAAGTAGCGCCATTACTGATCCCGAAAAGAACTCACTTATACTGCTTCAATATGCTACAAATATGGGCAGAGGTGCTGATTCTAGGGAGATTGTGTATCTAAGAACTCCAAAGTTTGACTGTAATGTAAATAAGACTCAGCAGCCGAAGTATAAAAAAATAGTCATATATTTTTTGAAGAATGGAGAGTTGCATCGACGGACTATCTATAATGATTTAGTTGATTTCTCCAGTTATCCTCCAGCGCCATACTCAGGATCTGCTGCGAGTTACTTTTGTATGAATAGTACGGATGCTGATAGGTTTAAAGATCGAGCCATGAAGCTCCGTGAAGATTCGATTTTAGCGACTGGAGTTTCGGAATTTAAGATTAATTACTATGATGGAAAAACGCTAATAAGCAAAAATAGCGACGCTCCAGATAGCGACAATAAAGCTCTTGATGGCGCGGATAATGTAGAGGTTACTTTAACGATACAATCGCCAAGTAAACAAGTTTCTGATTCGCAAACCTTAACAATACGAAAGATAAATAACTTATGATTCGACAGAAAAACGGCTATTCTTTGGTGTTAATTGTACTTATGAGTACTTTCATATTGGCTCTTTTGGCTGGAGCTATGAGGGTTGTGACTCAGTCATACGTCTACTCTCAGGAAGAGTATTATTACAAGTTAGCCCAAGAGGCTGGTGAGGCAGGTACGGCGTATGCTAACGCTTGCTTGGATTCTAATGGAGCTGAGCAATCATGGGGGTCGGTTCCTGGTGGAATTGGTCCGCTTCGCCCGGAAACTAATTGTAAGGGGGCTGTAAATCCGAGTTATGAGAAATATGTATTTGATGAAGGTAATAAATTTAGGACGACTTTTGAGGTCGGTGATTTGGAGGCTTCGACTAGAAGCACGGCCCTGTCGGCTGCTACCGCTCAAATCTCATCTATTGGTCGCGTTGAAATAACAAATGGTAGTGGCACAGTCTTAAAAACTTATACTGCTGTTGTAAAAAAATCAGTTACTTGGCCAGCCGATATTGACGCAACGCGTACAGTAAGCGGCACTTATCGTACGTGCGCTATATTGTCGAATAATGTTTGGTGTTGGGGCAATAATGACAAGTATGAAAGTAATGAATATACTATGGGTCAATTGGGCGACGGAACTACTGTTAGTTCTAATGTCCCTGTGAAAGTGCGTTCTGTGGGTGATATGAGAAATGGGAAAATTATTGATATATTTGCGGCACAATTTCATAGCTGTGTATTGACTGAATTTAGTTCTGTCAGGAAGATATATTGTTGGGGTAATAATAAATTTGGACAACTAGGTAATGGAGATTTTGGCGATGGCAAATATTCTAGTGTTCCAGTCGAGGTTAAACCGCCTACTGGCGCGCTAGCTGCAGATTTTGCTGGAAATAATATCAGTGCAATTGGAGGAACCGGCGATGTTTCGTGTGCTATTGCTGCAGGAAAGGTGTATTGTTGGGGTAGTAATAATATAGGTCAATTGGGTTACGGGAGCCCCGGCAGTCCTAAATCCAGCGCAACGCCAGTGCGTATTAATTCGGGCGGCCCCGACAGGCTTCCTAATAATTATTCTGCTACTAAGCTATCAACTGGCGGATCTCGTTCAGAAACTATGTGCGTTATAACCACCGAAAAAAGAGCTTACTGTTGGGGGCAAGCTAGGTTTGGGCAGTTAGGTATTGGTGTGCCGCATTATAGCGGCTATGGTAATGCTACCAGAGTTAAGGGCTTGGAGGATGTGACTGATATATCTCAAGATGGATACACTTGGTCGGGCTCTCCTGATTATGTAACTCACACCTGCGCTATTGCTGCGGGTAGGGTGTACTGCTGGGGTGGCGCTGGGCGCGGACAGGCTGGATCTCCGGGGAGTGACACTCCTAAAAAGCATATTGAGCCGAGGTTGGTCGGTGGTTTGCCTGGGGTGGCACTGCAGGTTGAGGTTGGTATTGCTCATTCTTGCGCCTTGGTGAACGATGCTGGTACTAAGAAAGTCTATTGTTGGGGCGATAACAGATTGGGTCAACTTGGAGCAAATAGGACGGACATTCAATATTCATTTACTCCTCAGCCAGTTAATGTTGGTCCAAATGGGCTTCCTGCTTCAGAGAGCGTAGTGAGTTTGTCTGCTGGGGCAAACCGCGGCTGTGTAATTATGTCGGACAAGCGCTCGTACTGCTGGGGATTGAATGATAATGGGCAGATTGGTGACGGAACTTCAGGTAGTGAAAATAATAGGTTCAGCCCGACGGAATCTTTATTCTTGCGTCCAGTGCAGAATCGATATATATATTAAAAAATGCTTGCGCTTTTAAAAACGTTGTAGTATTATCAAGTTACAAGTCAAACTAACAATTTAGGGGGCACATTATCGTGACTACAAAGAATATCAAAAATCAAGGTTTTACACTAGTTGAGCTTTTGATCGTTATCGTGATCATCGCAATTTTGACAGTCGTTTCTTTGGTTGCATACAACGGTTTGCAAAACCAGGCAAAGACATCTGCTGCTAAATCTGCTGCTGACGCTGTTGCTAAGAAGGCTGAGCTATACAATACAGCAAAGAGTCACTATCCAGGATCTCTAACAGTCTTAACAAGTAAGACTGTTACTGTTGGCACTTCTTCTGAATCACAGACTGGCGAACCATACTACTTAGACGAGAGCACTGTTAAGTCTGGTAGCGTATCTAGCGCTCCTTCAGAGGCTAATACTATTGAGTATGTTCCATGTCCGACTACGGGTGATGCTACGGGTGCGCACGTTAAGTACTTTAACTTCTCCAAGAACGTAGCAGAAGAGCGAACAGTCGGTACTTGTGCTTCGTAATTCGATATAGGTAATAAAAAAACTCTGGCATTAAGCCAGAGTTTTTTTATGTGCGGTTATATGTTAAATATCGCGTAGAGTATGGCAGAATTCCATAACTTCTTTGCGTAGTTCAGCCAACTCATCGTCATTATCGCGATTGTCTATTGACCGCCTCATCCATTCCGCGATTTTTTCCATGTCGTCTTCTTTGGCGCCTCGCGTTGTGACAGCTGGTGTGCCTAGGCGAATGCCGCTTGGTCTAAATCTTGGCAGAGGGTCATCTGGAATTGCATTGGCATTCAGCGTTAGACCAATTTTGTCCATGGCGATTTCCGCTTCCTTGCCGTCAATGCCGAAACTGCTGTGAATATCTGCCAGAATCAAATGGTTGCTAGTGCCGCCAGTTACCAGCTTAAAGCCGCGCTTTTGCAATTCTTCCGCCAGTCTTTTTGCATTTTTAACGATTTGCTCGGCGTAATCTTTGAATTCTGGCTGTAAGGCTTCTCCAAATGCTACGGCTTTTGCAGCGATGGTGTGCATGTGCGGTCCGCCTTGCGTGCCAGGGAATACTGCTCGATCAATCAACGTAGGTAAATTCTCGAGAGTTTTCTCTGGTTTTTTCAATGGATTGCCAACTATTCCTCGACTAAGAATCAGCCCGCCTCGTGGTCCACGCAGAGTTTTATGAGTTGTTGTGGTAATTACGTGAAAACCATAATCGAACGGGTTTTTGGCAACGCCACTAACGATTAGCCCTGCGATGTGGCTCATATCCGCCATTAGCATAGCGCCGACCTCATTACCAATTTCGGCAAATTTTTCGTAATCTAGCTCTCGTGGATATGCCGAAAATCCCGCCAAAATGATCTTTGGTTTGTGTTTAAGTGCCAATTGACGAATTTCTTCATAGTCAATTTCGCCAGTGTCGATATTTTTTATACCATAGCGAATGAAGTTGTATTCTCTGGCGCTACGAGTAACTGGGGCGCCGTGAGTAAGATG
>JABZJU010000045.1 GCA_015257635.1 Nanosynbacter sp.
CCGTTTATTATCTCTGGTGACAAATTTTGAGCGAATGCCAGAATATTTCGAATCGGCAAAATAATACTTTTCGTCAGATGGCGCAGTCGTTTGTCGCGAGTGTGATTGATTGAGGAAATATATCCCAAATAGCCCTGCCGAAAATAGCAATATCAAAAACGGTATGATAATAAATAGTTTTTTCGATTTTGGTTTTGCTTTTTTTCTCTGAATGCGCATATTATAAGTATAGCACTAGTATTTTGGTTTTGTTATCATTGATGATAAGTAGAGACTAGCTTATTCAAAATTACAACAGAGAGGAACTTACGGAGTGGAACTTGAGCCAATTATAAAAGTCGATAAACTCGTTAAAACTTATGATGGAGATAACGTGGTCGACGGCGTGTCGTTTGAAGTTAAAAAGGGCGAGATATTTGGGATTCTTGGTCCTAACGGCGCGGGCAAAACAACAACGTTGGAAATGCTGGAAGCGCTCAGACCAATTGATGGCGGCGTGGCTACAATTGACGGCATAGATGTCGCTAAGAAACCTAAGGATATTAAGAATATAATTGGTATTCAGCTTCAGTCGACGGCTTTTTATGATAAGCTGACTTTGCGTGAACAATTGAAAATGTTTGGTAGTTTATATGGTCGAACAGTTGATACTGAGGCGCTGCTTGCTAAGGTTCAATTGACGGAAAAGGCTAAGAATTACGTCGAGCAACTTTCTGGTGGTCAAAAACAGCGTTTTGCGATTGCTTCGACATTGGTAAATAATCCGAAAGTGTTGTTTCTGGACGAGCCGACCACGGGTCTTGATCCGCAGGCGCGCCGAAATTTGTGGGACTTGATTAAGGAAATTCGCGACGAGGGAATTACGATTCTTTTGACGACGCATTATATGGACGAAGCGGAATTATTGTGTGACCGTCTGGCAATTATGGATAGCGGTAAGATTATCACAATTGATACGCCACATAATCTTATCCAGCAATTATTGGCGCGCGGTTTTAAGAAGGAACAAGTTGTTGAGCAAGCCAACTTAGAGGACGTGTTTATTGATTTAACAGGAAAGGCAATTCGGGATTAACATGAAAAAATATTGGATTGGAATATTCGGGCAAGTTCTCGCTCAGCAAAAGCGTTTCGTCCGAGATAAAATGGCGCTATTTTTTACTTTCCTTTTTCCGCTGATTTTTCTATTAGTGTTCGGGTCGGTTTTTAGTAATGATTCGACCAGTTTTAATATTGCAATTGTCAACAATTCGCAGACGGAATTTGCCAAAAGTTTCGTTAAAAATGCCAAAGAAAATTCGAAGGATTCGATTCTCAAAATTAAAGACGTTAAAGATATGAATGACGCACGTGAAAAGATGAAGCGGTCGGAGCTTAACGGTATTATTGAGCTTCCAAGTGATTTTGGCGCGATAAAAAATAATGGCAATCATCCTATTCCAACAGGCACTATGAATGTTATTTACTCCAAAGGTTCTGAGCAAACAGGCGGCGCGTTGGTGGCAGTGATGAATCAAATTACCAATAGTATCAATAGTCAGATGGGTCAACCTGAAGCTCCGCTTAAAGCTGTTGGTAAAGCGATTGGTGATGAGCAATTAAAATCGTTTGACTACATATTTACGGGGCTATTAACTTTCAGCTTAATAAGTATGGGTATTTTTGGCTTGGCTAATCAAATGCCAGCCGAAAAGAAGCGTGGCTCGTACCGACGCTTACGTGCAGCGCCGTTTACTTCTGGGCAGTTGATTATCTCCACGGCAATTCATTATACGACGATTTCCTTGCTTAGTTTGGTTATGATGGTTGTCGCTGGCGCTTTGATATTTCACTTTAATATGCGAGGCGATTGGGCGTTGTTTGTGGTTATATCTATATTATCGGCATTCATGATGGTGGGAATAGGGCTATTGATTGCTGGCTGGTCGAAAAACGAAGATCAGTCTTCCGCATTAAGCAATTTGATTTCTTTTCCAATGATGTTTCTGTCTGGCACATTTATCCCACTTTATCTATTTCCAGAATGGTTGCGAAGCGTTGCTCAATTTGTTCCCATAACTCCAATCACGGATGGTTTTCGGCTAATTATGACTGAGCACGCAAGTTTTATGGAAGTCTTACCACAATTTGGAATTATCGCGGCTTGGACTTTTGCTGTCTATTTCTTAGCCATTAAGCTATTTAGGTGGGAATAACTATCCAAGGATAGTGAAATAAATAGAAAAACGTCATGCTCACTATAGGCGGATACTTGATATTTTTGACAATGGGAGTTGTTTAATTCCGCGCGATAAATCAAATAATTATTCTATGCCGCCAGCCTTAAGAATGCTTCTTAATCCGTTTTCTCCACCGATGAATCCGCTGGTTTGATAGTCGTTAATAACCATATATGGCAAGCCATTCACGCCAAGTGACAAGGCTTTTTGCGTGTTGCTATCAATTTCTTTTTGGTGCGGTTTTTTGGTCATACAATCGGAAAATTGCGATTCATTCATGCCGACATTTTTAGCGGAAGTTAGGAAATATTCCAGTGGAAGAGCAGGGATTTTTTTCGGCACAGCAACGTTTTTTACGCCGATTCCTTTATCGAAATAATCGCTTTTAATGCGCGGGACAATATCGTGGGTGTACTGCCAATATTTATCTTGATCAGCAGCACAAAACGCAGCGTGAGCACCAGTTTCGGTATTGTTGGTCATCTCTTTTAATAGTGTTACTACGCGATGCTCATAACGAACTTTTCCGGATTTAATATAGTCATTTTTGAAGAATTCTGTGCTGGTTGCGGCTTCGACCTCGGCACAAAATGAACAAAAATAGTCAGTATAATCAATGAATACGTTTTTCGCGTCAGCGGATCCTTGTGACATTTTTTCATTCCACGGTTTATTATCACCAATGTGACGATTCGGCGGGCGATTGACAATTCCATAGATAAACAAAGCTACAATTCCCACGATTACAATTCCCGAAAGAACCCAAATAAGCGCTATGCCTGATGATTTTTGTCGATTCATATTTTCTCCTGTTTAGATAATTCTGTGTACATAAAAATAATTTGACCTGATTTATATAGCGAGAATAAACTGAGCAGTAAAGCCAATAAAAGTACTATTATGCTGGCGATATTTGCGGCGGTAGCGGCAGCAGCTCCCGAGAAAAATAAGGTTACAATTGGTAAAATTAGTGATGTTCCGCAGGGGACGCAGCCGAGTCCAATTGTTGCGGCAATTGATGCGATTCCGCTTAGTCCGACTTGTCGAGATACAGTTTTTTCATT
Source organism: Nanosynbacter sp. (assembly GCA_015257635.1). Classification (GTDB taxonomy): domain Bacteria; phylum Patescibacteriota; class Saccharimonadia; order Saccharimonadales; family Saccharimonadaceae; genus Nanosynbacter. The sequence goes on from JABZJU010000045.1 coordinate 3,284, forward strand.
GTCGCGATTATTCTTTGCTGTAAAAATTACAGCGGCGATCGATACACCTTGAAGAATTGATACTATCATAAGCAGCGCGCCATTTGGTGAAGTGAAACTTTGTTTGAAGATATCTATAATCATTGAGCCGAGTAGCGTGATTTTATCGAGGATTGGTAAACGCGACATCATTAGTGGTCCGTAAAAATTGGCATTGATTGTGAAATAAATTATCACGGCGAAGGCGACGGTCGCGACAATTGTTATTAGGAAATATTTCGGTAAACCAAGCATTCTGCCGACTCCTAAAAGCGCTGATTTGATGGTTAGTTTGTAGTGCTTATCGTTGTAATTCATTGTGGTAGTTGTGCTATAAAGTTTGCTAGTGTGTTATTTATGATGTCCTTTTTTAGTTCGTAAATAGCTTTTGTCGGCCATGGAATACTATCAATTTTGAAGTATTTTTGTAAATGTGGCAAATATGTTTCATCGAATTCATTCTGCGACTGTGTTATTTTGTAGCCATGTGGCGCACAAATCCATTTGTGAATAAGGTGGTCCACGATAACGTACGATTCTTTTGATTCGCGTTCAAGTGAATCCAGACCCCAAACCGCGTGAAACATGATTTCATAAATAGTTTGGCTATTTGCCTTGTAGATGTACGGAGAGATAGGATTATCATTGTCGTTGCAAACGATAGTAGGCATACTAATCACTGAATTTTTAACAAGAGCTTCTACCCATGTGCAAACTTCATCGTTAACGTCTTCGGATGCTACTTCGATAGACGTGACTAGGCTTGACGTCTCGCCGGGACCCCAATCGCGGATGACAATAGTGCCGTCGGGTTTGAGTGCTCTATCTAGCATTGCGAGCGTTTTAGTGCGCTCAGGTCGGGATAGATAGCTCATCAACTCGTGAAATACACTCGACATGTAGATAATGTCGAATTCATCTTCGGCGTTTTCAAGTTGTTCTTTAGTAATAAAATCAATGTTATTTTCTTGAAGTCTAGATTGAACAATTTGTGAAACATCATAGGCTACGTAGTGAGTTCCTGTTTGCGTCACTTGTTTGATGAATTCTGGCGAGAAACCAGAACCGAAATCAAGCAATTTGACGTTTTCACCAAGATGTTTTTCGATGGCTCCGAATTTGGATGGCGCTGTCTGGTTCATCCGCTCTTGATAGGTTTTGTTGGTATGATTTTCCAAGTGCTCGCTACGAATTTGGTCCATATATCTATTATACGATATTCGTAAAGGCAATTCGATCATCCACGGCAGCAACTTTTACCGTATCTCCGTCGTGAATTCGCCCGTCGATCAGATCAGTTCGAGCGCCAAAGGATCAAGTACGCGTTTTTGAATCAAACGCTTAAGTGGCCGAGCACCGAAACTTGGGTCGTAGCCGTCTCGCGCCAACATGTCACGAACGCTATTGTCAAAATCCAGCGTTATGTCGCGACTATCTTTAACTTGGCGAACAACTTTTTCTAATTGCACATCAACAATTGCACGCATCGATTCAGGGTGAATGCGATCAAAAATCACGATGTCGTCAATTCGGTTTAAGAATTCTGGACGGAAATGACCACGAAGCGTTTCTAAAATTTGATTGTCGAGAGAACTAATGTCATCACCTGTGTAGTCCATAATCATTTGCGATCCGACGTTGCTGGTCATG
>JABZJU010000046.1 GCA_015257635.1 Nanosynbacter sp.
AGGGAAAATTGATCGAGCGAATCGAATATTTATTAGACGGACAATTGGCGCTAGTACACGTGCCATTTGAAGAGATTCAGCAATATAGCGACGCTTACAACCCCGGCGCGTTGATTGGTGATGAATTGAGGCTGGTTGAAGGCGTGGCGCTTAGTTGCGTTATTAAAACTTACCCTGACGGCAAATTAACTGCGCGCTTAAGAGGTAATTTACCAATCGCCGACACCGTAGCTGGATATTTCGGTGGCGGCGGCCATCCGTACGCGGCAGGATTCCGTGTATATGAAAGCTATGATGAAATCGTAAGGGAATTAGTCACAGCAACGGATCAGGCTCTACAAACAGAATATTGACCCACTACGCTATCAATATATTTTTCTCAGGCCCGCTCTATCTAGTTGCTCTATCAAATCATCATTCACATCAAATGCGCCCTCAGACCGTAGAGGACCGTTAACTTTTCTTCGTACCTCTTCTACTCGATCTTGCATACTAGAGTAACTAAATATTATTCCATCATCATATGTAAGATAATCCTGAATCACTTTTCCCACGGCATAAGCTTGCAATTCAGAACGAAGTTTTACTTGATTGGATTCAGCAGGGTTTATTTCCAAAACTGGATTAACAACACTATCATACGCATGAGACGTTTCGTGACCCAATACGGCGGTATTAACGCACGTCAGTCCACTCTGAGCCACACTAACAACAGGGCGAAGACTCATCACATAAGAGCCTGTCCAGACGCCTTCCATTTCGCAAAGACCAGTATAACAAAACCCGCCAACATTTTTTCTTTCTTCTATTTTTGTGGGCGGGTAATCCTCTAAATAACGATATATACCATCAATACGTACTCTGGTAGAGTTGTCGCCAGCGAGAGTTTTTTCTATTCTATCTTTCTGCATTGGCATAGGAGATATCTGCCTTCCAGAAACAACAAACTCATTACTCCCAATGAGCGGTATTCTATTTTTATCTGGCCAGTCTGAATCAGGATGGCTGTTTCCCAATTCTTCACCTTCAACATACTCCATAGGTTCCAACATTTGAGCCGTATTACATAGTCCTAAGGCTAGATCCCCCAGTTTATCAATTACCTCAGACCTCTCTAAAGCACCTATCAACCTATCTTTCATATACTTCAAAGAATCCAGTGTAATAGGACTATCATAGCTGGATATTGGCGGACGACGCACCTGCACTATTTCTCTCACACTTTTTATTATATATTAAATATCTTATTTTGTCAAGTACGAGGTCTTATCTGGCGACATAGCTAAGATGTCCTAGACTCCGATAGGACTAGGTTAGGGTTGACTTTTTAATATAAGTGTGATATACATATACTAGCTTTTGTTGACAAGTCGAGTAAATCCTTGTCCGAAAGCGTACTTTGACAGACAGTTATATACAAGGTGAGTTTTTATTCCTTTTATAAAAAGCAGAAAAGAGGCGTGAAATCTCACCTTGTAACAAAACGTTACTTAGCCATCCAGGGGTGAGAAGACAGGAAAGAGATCATGGATGATAACATCCTGAAGATCAACGGAAAGAGCCTCTCTTTCAAAGAGAGCGACATCAAGCTCTTCAGAAAACTGAAGAATTCCATCGATGGTCTGGATCGCGTCCTCCGAGAATCTGGGAAAATCCCAGACTGGAAGAGGAAAGAGTTCATCGCCAATATGACCGAGGGGTATCTTTCGGTCATGATTGTCTTGCATGATATCTTGAGTTCTACTATAGATATCAAGCACCACTCTGTTCGCAGAGTGGTGAGTGCTTCGCGTTCAACGGAGGAAAAGATCGTTGATGTATTTGTTGCGGCAGGAGCTGCAGCCAAGGCGCAGTCTTGGCTGGCTTGGGAGATAATGACGCAGTACAATCGTCTTGCGCTACACCATGGCAAGATGATGAGGCGCCTAAATGGTGCAACCATCTCTGCCTTGAAAAAGACAGTGCGAACCTTGGAAGAACAGAGTAAGGGAGTGAAGGGTCTCGGAGATTATCTCACCGAGATTGCGATATTCTCATTGCAAGTGGAGGAGAATGTCCACATCTTGCTCGACGACTCCGACATTCTTCAGCTGGAGGAGCACCAAATTTCCCAGTTGCACAAACTGCTCGAAAGGGTTAAGGCCCTCCTGGAGTGGAAGCGTCCCCGTCCCCAGAGCTAACACTAGCTCATTAGGAGAAATGGCAGGCGGCGTTTTGTAATAATACTGTCTGTCATTTCTTCCTTGAAATTATCAAGTCCCAACTGGGGCTGTTTTTATGTCAATTTTGAAAAACTGACCAGAGTAACGTACAATAGAACTAATGATAAAACTCTATAACACGCTCACTAGACGAAAAGATGAACTGAAACCGCTTGACGGAGAAACGGTCAAGTTTTACACCTGTGGACTAACAGTTTATTCGCAACCGCACATCGGCAACTGGGTTGGCTATATTTACTGGGACGTGTTGGTGCGATTGCTACGCTGGCAAGATATTCCTGTTATTCGAACGCAAAACATCACTGATGTTGGTCATTTGACCAGCGATGACGATAATGGCGAAGACAAAATGGAAAAAGGTGCGCGCCGTGAGGGGAAGACTGCCTGGGACGTGGCGGAAAGATATATTTCCGTTGCAAATCATGAAGCCTACGACGTGCTGAAATTGATAAAACCAGATTACTTGGTGCGGGCGACGGATTATATTCAGCAGCAGATTGACTTCGCAAAAGGACTGAACGAAAAAGGATTTTTATATAAAATCGACGGCGACGGCATGTATTTTGATACGTCGCTTTTGAAGGATTACGGGAAATTAGCGCGGCTGGACGTGGCGGGACTGGAGGCTGGCGCCAGAGTGAGCGTTGAAGGAAAGCGCAATATTACTGACTTCGCCGTATGGAAGTTTTCGCCAAAAAATGCCAAGCGCGATATGGAGTGGGATAGTCCGTGGGGAATCGGTTTTCCTGGCTGGCATCTGGAATGTTCGACAATTGCCCGTGAAACGCTTGGGGATTCTATTGATATTCACGCTGGCGGAATTGATCATATTCCAGTTCATCACACGAATGAAATTGCCCAGAGCGAGAGTCTGACTGGAAAACAATTTTCTCAAATTTGGCTGCACAATAATCACATAAAAGTCGACGGCCGAAAAATGAGTAAATCCCTAGGAAATATTATTACGCTGGAAGATATTATTTCGCGAGGCTTTAGTCCAATGGCGTTTAAGCTGGCGATTCTCAGTAAGCATTATCAAACGGAGGGCAATTTTACCTGGGAAATCCTGGAAGCAGCGCAGGCACGATTGAATCATTGGCGGGATTACGCGGTTCTGAGACATCAGACTCACGACACACTGGAAGATGACGACGATAAGGACGAGCAGGACGATTCGGTTTCGTTATTAGCGGGACGTCAGGCGTTGGTCGAGAAATTGAACGACGATTTGGATACTCCAGGCGCACTGGCGTTGATTGATGAAGTATTTTCAAAGTTGGATCATACGCCGCTTGATAAAATTCATCGACAGAGTTTAGTGCAGTTTATTGATGAGATTGACGAGATTTTAGGGCTGGATTTGGCTGAGTCTACGCCTGATATTACTGACGATCTGAAGAGGTTGATTATCCAGCGACGTCAAGCGCGTGCAGAGAAAAATTGGGAAGAATCCGACAGAATTCGCGATGAACTTCTTCAGGCTGGCGTTGCCGTTCGTGATACGCCAAGCGGCAGCATTTGGACATGGAAATAGCCCGCTGGATTCAACGGGCTATATTTTTATTTCGTGCTAATTAATCTTCGTTTTTCAATTTCTTAACTAATTTATTAAGAGGTTTTTCGCTTTCAACACGGTTAGACTTGGCTTGTTCTAAGTAATTGTCCAGTAAAACCTTCACGACGCCAGCGGCTGGAATAGCAACCAAACCACCCAATAGACCACCAACATACAAACCAATTGTCACCGCAACCAAAACAGTCAGAGCCGACAACTCAACCTTCTTTGATTGGATGGAAGGAGAGACAAAGTTGTTCTCAATCTGCTGGTAAATCACGAAATAAATCGCGTAAATAACGCCAGCTGTCATGTTATTGAAGAATAGTAGTAGTGATATCAACGCGCCAGCAATCGTTGCGCCAAACATCGGAATTAGCGTCAACACAAACGTCGCCATAACGGTGAGCATTGCCAAATTGGAATTTATGACAGGGAATGTCAAGCTCAGCACAAACACCACGAAACCTGATAATATCGCATCGATTCCAGAAACGGTCAATTGTCCAGAAACATAACCTGTGACCACGTTATACATTCGGCCAACCAGCTTCTTATGACGCTCCATTTTTTCTTCGTCGTTGTATAGTCCCCACAAACGCTTCACCCAAGTTGGACCCTCGAGGAGCATCAGAAATGACAGCACCAGCACCAAGAATAACGATCCTAAGAATGACGCCAAAGAACCAACGCTGGACAATAAATTCGTGCCAACGCTCGTGGCCCAAGATGAAGATTGTTGTTTAATACTTTCCATCATCGAGTCAACTTGCGGACGTAAATTGTTCTTATCGATAAAATCATTAACACCGCGCCATTGAGAGCTTGCTTGGTCAACTATACCTGGAATGCTCTCGACGAATTTGGCAGATTGCTGGACAATCGGCGGAATGACAAACCAAACCACACAACCCAAAAGCAAAACCAGCGTCGTGTACGCCAACGCCGTGCCGCCTAATCGGCTTTTTCCAGGCAATTTTTTAGCAATTGCTGCAACTGGACGGTTCAACGCCAACGCCAAAAACAGGGAAATCCCCAATAAAACCAGCGCGTCCTTTGCGGAATAAATTGCCAAACCAGCCAAACCAAAGCCCATGACGACCAGCCAAAATCGCACAAATGTTTTTGTGTCTATCTCTATACGTACTTTCATAATTAAAC
>JABZJU010000047.1 GCA_015257635.1 Nanosynbacter sp.
GCATAGCCTTATTTCTGTGCAATCGCTAAGCATTTCACATGATGGAGAGAAGATGATAGGACCCGTTACTTTTAATGTACGTCGTGGTGATAAAATATTGATCCAGGGAGAGAATGGTTCAGGAAAATCTTCGCTCCTCAACTTTATTATGGGACATAATACACCCGAGTATCATCGCGGAGAAATAAAAAAAGGCGAAAATGCAAAAATAATATATATGAATCAGTCGCAGTCATTGCCACTTAAAGACAACTCACCTTTGGACAATTTGCGGTATTTATCGCCAAAACTTGAATTACACGACGCGATCAATATATTAATTCGTTTTGGTCTGGATAAACGAACAATCTCTTCGACAAAAGCAATAGATCTCAGCGGTGGCGAACGAGCTAAAGTTTTGCTTGCTGCTATGTCAACGGACTCTCCTAATCTTATCATCCTGGATGAGCCGACGAATAACCTTGATATTCCTACGATTGAAGCTTTGGAACTGGCATTAGGTCAGTATAGAGGAGGTGTTGTGATAGTGTCTCATGATCAAGACTTTATCGAAAATATAGGAATAACGGAGAAAATTAAAATATAAAAAAGACTTGACGGAATAGCTAAGAAAAGCTGACATTCTTTCATGAGAACAGTTTACTGAAAAATGGGAGCAACAAGACAAACAATAAGTAACTGGGAGAAGGAGGTGCTAAATGATTGAACAAAAAACATTCGGCCAGAAAGTAATAGAATTTAATAAAAAATTATCTGAAATATCAATGGAATTACCGGATGGTTTTAAAATTATAAATCCGTTTAATGGAAGTCAAAAAGAAATAGTAAATGAAATTTCAACAACGTTCTACAAAAAATTTTACAATGATTGTAATAAACGTCGTATAATATTAGGAGGTTCACCAGCACGTCGAGGAACAGCTGTTACAGGGGTGCCATTTGAGGATGCGGAACATCTTCAAAAAGAAACTGGTATTTTGATTGATAAGTTTTATACCAACAAGTCATCTTCAGGTTTTTTATATGATGTAATTGAAAAATATGGTGGATGCAAAAAGTTTTATTCGGATTTTTATATGAATTTTGTCTGTCCTGTTGGTATAGTTAGAACCAATTCAAAGGGAAACGAGGTTAACTGTAATTATTATGATAGTAAAAAATTGCAAGAAACATTGTATTCTTTGATTGTTAGTTCAATACAGGCGCAAATTGATTTTGGAATCTATACTTCTGTGTGTTATTGCATAGGAAGTGGAGATAATTATACATTTTTATCTAAAATAAACAAAAAATATAATTTTTTTGACGAAATCATACCTTTGGAACATCCGAGATTTATAATGCAGTATAATTCTAAACATAAATATGAATATTTTAAAAAGTATTTGACAGCTTTAAGGCAAAATCATAACAAAGAAAAGGAGATAACATATCGTTAATAAAAATTTTAATGAAACATTAATACATGACGAGTTGTTCAAAAAGATTGATTATGTTATTTTGTTGTTGAAGGTTTACTAAGTCTTGCGCGAATCAAATAAACGTCCTCATTGCAGGGCGTTTATTTTTTATGATAAACTTTTATCATATGGGAGCTGGAGCACTAAAAGACATAAAGTCGGCATATCGCGTAGCAGTAAAGGGGTTAGTGTGTGATGAATTAGGTAGGCTGCTGTTCGTTCAAGAGAGAAGTGACTCATGGGACCTTCCTGGCGGTGGGCTAGAACATGGTGAGGATATTACAGAAGCGTTGAAACGAGAGTTTCTGGAAGAACTAGAGACAGATATCGAAGTCGCTGCAAAAAATCCCTTGATTATTCCAACTTGGAATACAAAGTTTGACGACCCCGTTTTGATTATTGCCTACAAAGTTAATCTATTAACGACACCTCGTAAAACAGATGAAGTTTCAAACTTTAGCTATTTTGATGTTCATGAGATAAAACAAGAGAGGTTGGATTCTACTCTAATTGACAATCTTTCAAAGATATATCAAACCGACCGATAGTCCTCTCAGTTTACACAATACATTCCATGGGCAAGCGAAAGCACAGAGTTGAAAGCTGCTATACAGAGTCAAATAAATTTTCCTGTATCGCATTAGCGCATTTTTCGACTGCAACTTCATGCCCGAGTGAATATCCATTGCGCTTTAATTTCGGCAGTTCGCGCACTTCGTGAAACATCATATTAAGCTCAGGTACGAAAAATAATTCCCGAAACGGCATGCCTTTGAGTCGAGATCCCTCGCGTGGCTCAGTTAAGATAACACCAGAATTTTTTCCAAAAATTACTTTCTCACGACCATCAGGGAAGTTTACCACAAGACATGTTGTGTATTGCGCTCGTCTGTTTGTCTTATTTTCAAGCTTCTTCAGACAATAATCTACGATCTCTTGATCACTCATCTCGTGGCCATTCCAACGTCTTGTAAATACGCCAGGCTCGCTATTTAAGGCGTCAATTTCCATGCCGGAATCATCGGCGATAATTATCAGATTTTTATCATTTTCGTGTAAATGATTCCTTGTGTGGCGCGCCTTCAATAGGGCGTTTTGTTCAAACGTTGCGCCCGTTTCTATGCAGTAGGGCATTTGATAGTCCAAATCCGCCAACGAAATAATTGACGTCTGCGGAGAGAATTTATGAAACGCGGCAACGAATTCTGCGTGCTTGCCTGGGTTTCTGGTGGCGAAAAGTATAGTTGCTGTCATTGAGTATGATTATATCAATTATCATAAATATTGAAAAATTGCTAATCCCATAGATATGTGCTATTATTTAATAAGTTGCGGAGATACCGTGACGGTTTGAGAGAAAGGGTGTGATTCGCTTGGCAAAGGCGAAGCCCAACTTCACTCCCCGCGCCAGCAAGAGCGCGCAGTCCCGTGAGCAGAGTGCGGCCCGAAAGGCTGCACAGCAGGCTCGCGGCAGCTCCAAGTTCGGTGGCAGCAACCCCCATAACGGGGCGTCCATCAGCCAGAGCGGGAGCAAATCGAGGGGTCAGGGATAGTCCCTAGGAACATGTTGTTATCATAACCTGTTCCCCTCCCAGTCGTGTAAATGTCTGGGAGGGTATTTCCTAGATAGCAAAGAGACTAATAGAATGATAATCTCGTCCTTATATAAAACAGTTGAAAATAACGGTTTGCTAGCTCATATTTACGAGCATTTGCTTGCTCAATACGTTATGAAAGCTCTTCAGGGAAGAGGATTTTTTATTTCAAGCGATATTATCTTAACGGCAAAAACGTATGGCGATACTTGTTTTATGGACGTTGAATTCTACAGCCCAGAGGCGCAAGATGCTTACAATGAAGCACTGCGGCTGTTCGACAAATGGGACATTCCGAGAAGTGCTGCTCTGCGGGCGGCTACCGAATGTGGGATAGAGATGAATCGCTTGGTGGCAGAATTAGCACAAGATGAATTGCTACATGAATTAAGTGCAGTGCAGTCTTCTCCGTGGCGTCAACAAAGTGATATGACATATCGCAAAGCTGATAGTAAAAGCTCTGTAAATACGCTCTTTCATGCTCCATATATAAAATATGGGTTAGAATCCAAAAATCTTTTTCCTGAATACGTTTTAGAATATTCGGTTGATGAAAAATATATCCAATCGCCAGTTGATCAAGCACTGGCGGCGGTTGTCATACAGGCTGTGGCGCTTAACTTTTTAGTGATGATTCGCGAAAAACATACAGTATACGATCGCGGCGATCAATGGTCTGAAGTATCAAAGTCGGTCGGCTATCGAACGTTCCTTGGGATATCTAAGAAAGACGACAGTATAGTCCATCAATTAAAGAACGAATTCATGGAATATGCGCAATTTTTATCAGCGTCGCCATTTTGTGATAATTTGCAAGCAGCGTTGGTTAGATGTTCGCATAACTACGAGCAAGTGTTGCTGGGCAGAGACACACTAAATTCAATTCTCGGCGGCTGTGTTGTCGGTGGTAGAGGCTGGCTAGAGATGGCAGACAATACGCTAATCCGGCAGATACTTAAGGCGATCGAGATAGACGTTTACGATATTTAAAAATTACATTCTGCTATACTGTAATCATATGCGTAGCTTCCTCCATATGACAAAAGCACCAGACCAAGCAGAAATAACTGTTAAAGATGTCTTAGCCGTTGATTTTTTGCCCTTCTTGTTATCTATTGTCGTTATGGTGCCGCTACTGCACGGAATAGGCTGGCTTATCGGCAGCACTGACCCCAGACAGGGAATCCCCAGTTATTATATTCAGGTGCTATTTATGGGAAATCCTCTCGTTGAGTTAATCATGGTCGCCGCCACCTGTTTTATCGCTGTCGGACGGGAACCTCAAATACGCTTTTGGTCAACAATGGGAGTGGCTACGCTCATCGCTCTAATTGATGCACCAAACTTTCTTTGGCATATCGATGTCAGCGGCTATTTAAGTATCTTCGCCGGTATTCTTTTAATGATCTCTGGCTGGCGGCTATGGGATTATTACGAAGTGCGTAAAATCTACGATATGAAAGAGCCATATTTGGCCAAAGCAGCATTATCAACTTACGTCACTTTCGCTATTTTGGCAGTCATTCTGCTTATCCCGTACGGCAACTAGGCATAACGCTCAAAAAACCTTGCATTTCACCTCTAATCTATGCTAAAATACCAGAGTTAATATCAAATCACACGAAAGGTGAGTAATGAGTCTGAGTCGAATCGGAAAACTGCCGGTGATTGTTCCGGCCGGTGTGACAATCACGGTTGACTCTGGTGATGTGGTCGTTAAAGGACCAAAGGGTGAATTGAAGCAATTCATCACACCAGCAGTTGAGGTGAAAGTCGAAG
>JABZJU010000048.1 GCA_015257635.1 Nanosynbacter sp.
TCTCAGGAAAGATGTGACTGTCGAGCAGGTAAATGACGCGTTCAAAAAAGCCGCCCAGAGTAATTTCTATCAAGGCATTTTGGGCGTTTCTGAGGAACCTTTGGTCAGCCGCGACTTCATTGGCAATTCATATTCTGGAATTGTCGATCTTCCGTTGACGAAGGTAGTTGGCGGTAATTTGATTAAGGTTATGGTCTGGTATGACAATGAATGGGGCTATTCTAATCGCTTGGTCGAGTTGGTAGCTGATGTTGGATACTACTTTAAAAAGAGTGAATAAGGCCATCTTCCAAAAAGGAAATAACCCCGCACCGTGACAGTGCGGGGACGCCAGATTTTGACGATTTCACAGAATATTTTTTACGTACGCCTTCTGCTGGCGCGGAGCACCTCATCAGTCCTCCTCGGACTTCTCAGGCTTAGTGTCCTCATTGCCCCCAAAGAGGTACTTCAAGAAGGCCGCCATCTCCTTTTCGGCGGCTCTCCTACGCTTCCACTCAATGGCTCCGAGCACGACGCTCATCATGAAAGAAATGATGGCCGCCCAGGCAGGAGCGTCGTATATCATCGTCGACAAAGACGAGATTGGCGGCCACGCCACCTCCCACCGTTGCACCGTCAGAGGTGCGTCCAGGTACGCGATCGCCAGCTCCGACCAAGCCAGGGCGACGAACGTGATATGGATCGTTGCGAACAGCCCCGCCGCCGACAGGGCCGCCGTCGACAGTCGGTGTCTGTACAGTGACACGATGGTGAAAGCAAGCAGTCCAGCAATGAGCGTGACGCTAATGGCCACGGTCAGAACGGCAGTGGACATAACTTTCTCCTTCCAGAGAAATTTTTGAGGTGCGGCCTTTCAGAACCGCGACCTCAACCGGGGTGAACTCCCCGGTTAGTTGCTTTTCACGGTTTGAAAAGCTGATATATATATATCATACCAGCCACAAAATGTCAATACTTTTTGTCAAATATCTACACCCTACCTCTGATAAAATACCTAACTTTTCCTTGCAAAAATCACCGAAAACGCTTATACTAAAATTATGAAAATCTACCTCGGATCTGACCATCGCGGTTTTATGTTGAAGGAAAAAGTTTTTGCCTATTTGGTTAAGAACGGCTATGACGTTCAAGACGTCGGCGGTGTAGAATTAAATCCTGATGACGATTTTCCACAATTCGCGCAGGCGGCGGCGTTGAAGGTTATTGGTGATGATAGCAAAGATCCGCGTGCGATATTAATTTGCGGCGGCGGTCAAGGAATGTGTATGGCGGCGAACCGCTTTAAGGGAATTCGTGCCAGCGTGATTTGGGATGCGTTTGAGGCAAAAATGACACGCCAAGATAACGACTCGAATGTTCTATGCTTGCCAGCGCGAGTTTTGGAAGACAACGAATCTGCATGGAAGGGAATTGTGGAAACGTGGCTGAACACTCCTTACGCGAATGCTCCGCGATTTAATAGGCGTAATGCGCAGTTGGATGAATTGTCATGAGTAATTCTGTAATCGCACCAGCAATTTTGGCAGAAAATGCCGAACAATACAAAGAGCAGGTTGATAAAATAACGGGTTTTGCTGAGCGTGTGCATATTGACATTTCTGATGGCGAATTTGCTCCGACATTGACAGTTGGTATTCCTGAATTGTGGGCGCCGGAGGGTTGGATGATTGATATTCACGCAATGGTTAATGATGTTGCTGAGTATGTTCCGAAGTTGATTGCCTTAAGGCCGCATATGATTATTATTCACGCAGAGGCTACTGGTGACGTAAAGACCGCGCTTATGCAGATTCGTCAAGCTGGAATTATGGCGGGGCTGGCGCTATTAAAGCCGACGGTTCCGCGAACGGTTGAGGAATTGATAAAAATAGCAGATCACGTAATGATTTTTAGTGGCGAGTTGGGGCGATTTGGCGGCACTGCCAGTTTGATGCAATTGGAGAAAATTAGGCTTATTAAGGCTATTAATCCTAATGTAGAGATCGGATGGGATGGCGGAGTGTCTATAGATAATGCATACAGCCTAGTTCAGGGCGGTGTTAACGTTTTGAATGTTGGCGGCGTTATTCAGAAATCATCAGATCCTCGCGCTATTTTCTCCAGATTACAGCAGGAGATTAATAAAACGAGCGTGCTTTAATGGATATTGATACTATAACGAATCTGAAAAAAATATCACAGAAATTACGTCGATCTGTTATTCGTGAGCTATCCGAGGCTGGCTCGGGTCATTCTGCTGGCTGCTTGGGTTTTGCTGACGTTATGGCAGTTTTGTATTTTCACGCCATGCGATTAGACCCTGAGAATCCGGACTGGAAAGATCGAGACATTTTCGTGATGAGCAATGGGCATTATGCGCCACTTTTATATGCCACGCTGGCGGAGCGAGGATTTTTCGATAAAAAAGAGCTGGCTAATTTGCGAAAATTTGGCTCCAAGCTTCAAGGTCATCCAGAACGCGGCAGTTTACCGGGAATTGAAACGACTAGCGGTCCTCTGGGATGCGGTCTAAGCCAGGCGGCCGGCATGGCATATTCATTGCAATATTTGAGTGGCAATTCTGAGCGATTCGTTTACTGTAGTTTGGGCGATGGCGAGCTTGACGAAGGGAATATTTGGGAAGCGGCGATGTTTGCCGCGAAATACGATTTGTCAAATATAATTGCGATTGTTGATAGAAATAATATTCAAATTGGTGGCGACACAGAGAAGGTGATGCCGCTAGGTGAGTTGGCTGATAAATGGCGAAGTTTTGGCTGGGATGCGCAGGAGATTGACGGACATAATCATTCGTCGATAATTCAGGCGATTGATAAGGCTAAGATCTCTCGTCAACCTAGTGTGATAATTGCCCATACAGTTCCTGGTCGTGGTGTTGATTTTATGGAATATGACTACCATTGGCATGGAAAATCTCCTAATGCCGATCAGGCAAATCAGGCGCTTTCTCAATTAAGCGAAGGGAATGGTGAATGAGTTTCTTAATGGAAAATTGGCAGAATTTAGAACTTTCGGCAATTCGAATGGGTTTTGGCGAAGGCTTGGTTGATATTGCGAAGAAGAATAATTTGGTGGTGGCGCTGAGTGCGGATTTAATGGAAAGTGTTGGCTTTGGTCAATTTGATAAAGAAATTGGACATCCGCGGGCAATTGAAGTTGGCGTGGCGGAGCAAAATTTGGTAACCGTGGCGTCTGGACTGGCGGCTATGGGTAATATTCCTTTTGCAGCCAGTTATGCGGCGTTTAGCCCGGGTCGCAACTGGGAGCAGATTCGCACGACGATTTGCTTAAATAATCAGCCGGTCAAGCTGGTCGGTTCTCATGCGGGGCTTAATGTCGGTCCGGACGGTGCGACACATCAAATGCTGGAAGATATTGCGCTGATGAGAAGTTTGCCTAATATGGTGGTTTTGGCGCCCGGTGATGCTAATGAGGCCAAGCTAATGGCGGCGGCAATGGCTGGAGATAAACGCCCGAATTACGTAAGATTGCCGAGAGAAAAAACGGCGTTATTCCTAAATCAATCTACTTTTGAGATTGGAAAAAGCTATACGTTGAGGCGCGGCAAAGATGTTGCTTTGTTTGGAACTGGTGTGATGACTTATCAATTATTGTTGGCGGCGGAAAAGCTCGCGAATGAATATGACATTCAGGCAGAAGTGATTCATTTTCCGACGATTAAGCCGCTGGACGAGGGTGCTGTGCTTGATGCGGCTCAAAAATGCCAAGCCGTCATTACGGTGGAAGAGGGGCAGATTACTGGTGGATTTGGCTCAAGTGTGGCAGAAGTTCTTAGTGAGAATTTGCCAGTGAAGATGAAGCGAATTGGTGTCAATGACACGTTTGGAGAGTCGGGTAAGATGTCTGAATTGTGGCAAAAGCACGGTTTGGATGTCGATTCAACTGTTCGCAGTGTTGTCAATTTTCTCCAGTGAAAAACCCGCCAGGAGCTACTGCCAAGATCTAATTAAAGACCTCAAAGCAAGTAATCCTGGCGGGCGTGTGTGTTATCTGCGGTCATGATATATCATACTGCAGATAAGCACCAAGAACGCGAGGCTCACTAACATAAACGTTAGTGCCTCCGGCAGCCCGTAGGCTACGCGAAAGTAGTCGAGTGTTGCCAACCATGCTATGCATAGTAGGACGATGGCAAACAAGAATAATTTGCCTGCGAAGGCTGTTATCTTGACTACAGGGTTCACCTTAGCTCTCCTTTTTTGAGCTCAAAGCTAAAGGGCTCTTTTGCCCTTAGACAAACTTTGAGCAAAAGCCATTTTATGTTATCACCAAAATAACATAATGTCAATTCTCTTGGCATGGCGGGCGGTAATTGGTATAATTATCATAAGTATTTTAGGGGGCAGTATGGGATTATCGATTTCAGAGATTCGGAAAAACACGACGCGGGCGCGTCATTTAATGCAGCGAACACGGGCGCAGCGTTTTGCGGTTGGGGCATTTAATATTGACAATCAAGAGACGCTAATTGCGGTGGCGCGGGCGGCGCAAAAACTCCAATCACCAGTGTTGGTTGAGGTTTCCGACGCCGAAGTGAAGGCTATGGGTCTAGAGAACGTTCGTGATTTGGTGGACAATTATAAGGCTGAGTACGGAATTGAAATGTACTTGAATTTGGACCACGGTCCGACAGTTGAAGGTTGTAAGCGAGCGATTGATGCTGGATATGAGTTTGTCCATATTGATATTTCTCAGGCAAATCACGACGCTTCGGACGAGGAGATTATTGCGAAGACTCGTGAAGTTGTTGAATATGCCAAGTTTACTGGTGCGCTAGTAGAGTCTGAGC
>JABZJU010000049.1 GCA_015257635.1 Nanosynbacter sp.
CCTTTAAACTCCTCGGGTCGTGTATATTGTGGAAATTCCAACGTTTCTCCATCTGAAAAACTTTCAATTTCCGCAGATTTTTCACCGCCCAAAACTCCAGGAATCAACCTAACAATAGAATCAATCATCATCATCGCCGCCAACTCTCCGCCTGTCAGCACAAAATCGCCAATACTCCATTGCTCATCAACTAGTTCTAAAATTCGCTCATCAACACCCTCGTATCGCCCACAAATAAATATCACACCCCTGTCATCATCGGCTTCTTGCTGGGCTTTAGCCTGCTTCCAGCGCTGCCCGCGCGGACTCATTAATACCACCTTCGCTGTTTCATCTTGAGATTTCGCAAATTCCACCGCTTTCCATAACGGCTCAACCATAAGAAGCATCCCGTCACCACCACCATACGGCGTATCATCCACCTGACGCCGCGGCCCCAAACCAAACTCCCGCAAATTCACCGTAGTGAGCTCCACGATACCGTCTTTCTGGGCCTTCCACATCATGGAATTATTAAAAACCCCCGTCATCATTTCTGGGAAAAGTGTAATTACCTGAAACTTTCTCATCTGTTACAGTGTAGCAAGTATTGACTTTTTTGTCCAGGTATGATATATATGTATTAGCTTTTGTTCAACCGAACAGAAGTAACCCTTACATAGGAAGGAATTGTCATGCGTCGGAGCGTAGACAGGTGGAAGAGGTTTCTGACAGAGATTGGATTGCCTAGCCCCTCTACAATAGAGACTTACGAGGATTATACCGTCATCACCGTATGGACCGATACCCGGACAGAAATTGATTCTGACCGGTTATCGAATAACCTCGCTAAGGATATTTTCCCGGGGACTGAAGTGAATCGGATTATTCTTAACCCTCAGGAAGGAGGTACACACCCGATAGACGCAACATTCATCTCAGAACGTGATAGATGCGCCATCCGATTCTTTAGCCCTACACCAGATGACGTGCTCATGTTGAAGGAGAGGTTCCCTCAGATTGATTGGGGAGTTAAAACTAAAGTCTCTATATTCAGTCTCCTTAGAGAGATTGTCGGTAGTGACTTGGCGAGGAAGTTCCTCCTGTCAGATACCACCGCAGTATGCCTCAGGCGTATCTGCGAACTCGAGAAGTATGGTGAGTGTCGGAAGTTTCTCCCGCAGCACGTGGAGAACAGCTACCATGAGCCGTGGTGCAATCCGAGCTCCGAATGGGAGCTCACCCCGCGCAAGGGCTAACGCCCGCCAATGAGAATAGCTCGTTGAGACATTAAGTCTCGGCTTGAGCCTCTCGGCGGGCTATTTTCATGTCTTTTTATAGAAATTATTCCCCACCAAAAAACCGTCCCAGTAAGGACGGTTTTTTAGCACAAATAAGGCTCTCAATGGTTTCCCATTGTCTCGCATAGAGCTGTTCTCGCATAATGTCTGTGCTTGAACTGGTTCTAATTATATATCAAGATCGTCGAGTTCTGCAAGCTCTTTTCTGGTGTTTTCTGCGTAAGATGATTCATTTTCCACAGCTTCATCTGTTGAGTTATCCACAGAAGCATTACCGTTATAATCATTTTCTTCGCGTGCGCCAGAAAAACCATCATTGTTAACAATCTTCAAGTTATATCGAGCGTCATTCTTTGCACCCAAAGCTCGCAGAAGCGTACGCAAACTCTGTGCTGTACTGCCGCGCTTACCAATAACTCGACCCAAATCTGCTGGATTAACTGTCAATGTTAGTAAAACGCCCTTTTCATCAATTGTTCGGTCTACTACGACGTCTTCTGGATGTCCAACCAACGCCTTTACAGTATATTCTACAAACTGCTGATCTATTGTTGACATTCTGCCCCTCCTCCTGGAATTAAACTGTATTTTCATTATACACGAGCAGTTTACGCCGTGCAAACTTTAATTATTTCTCGCCAGATTCTTTATATTTAGCAATTGCAGCACGAGCAGCTTGCTGTTGAGCAACTTGCTTAGATGGACCAATGCCTCGCCCCATCATATTATCGCCAACAAAAACCCCAAGAGTAAAGACTTTGTCGTGATCTGGACCTTCTTCGCTCAGGACTTTATATACCGGCGTTTGATTGTCAACTCGCTGAGAAATCTCCTGCAAATATGACTTCGGATCACGCCAACTGCCAGACTCCAAAATTCCATCCAGCTTAACAATTATATGCTTGTGAATAAAATCGCGAGCATCGTCAAAGCCGCGCTCCAAATAAATCGCGCCGATTACCGCCTCAAACGCATTAGCTAAAATCTGTAAATGCGCTCGCTCTGAGCCATTCTTCTCACCCTTTGACATACGAATCAGCGGACCATAACCCAACTTATCGCCAGCATCGCCAATACTTTCCGTTCGTACCAAAGCTGCCCGCCAAGCAGTCAAAATTCCCTCTGGCTCAGAAAAATGCGTAAACAAATATTCTGTTACCGCCAATTCCAGAACCGCATCACCTAAGAATTCCAAGCGCTCATTGTGATGATGAACGGATTTTCGATGCTCATTCACATAGCTACGGTGAGTCAAAGCTGTAATCAGCAAATCCAAATTCGTAAATTCAAAACCTAATTTTTCGCGCGCAAAATCTTGATATGGCGCAGTGTTCATTCCGTTCATTTATAAGTTCTCCTGTCTAATTCGCTTCATCGCCAAAAGAATCAGCTTGCCAATATCTTCATATTCAACTTCATCCAGCGCCTCATGAAAACTAAACCATTTAAGACCATTCATCCACTCTTCCTTTTGGAGTCTCTCATTAGGATCCAACGCCTTAACTAGATAAACTTGCGTTGTCATCAATACCAATTTATCGATTCGACGATAACGAAAATTCACCTTGCCCAGCCAGCCGTGCAGTTCAATTTTCTTCAGCCCAGTTTCCTCGCCGATTTCCCTACGAGCCGTCACTTGAGCCGTTTCACCTGGTTCAATGTGCCCTTTCGGAATTGTCCAGCGGTCGCGAGCGTCTTGATATAGCAAAAATTCTGCCTCGCCCTTTTTATTACGACGAAAAATCACGCCACCAGCAGTTGGCTCGCGTACAATTTCCTGAATCAATGGCTTCTTGCTGCCACTAAAATATTTTTTTATCTTATCAAAGTTGCTTGTTCTCACTGTCGGACTCCTCCACGAGAGTACGGAGTGCCGTGCCAAGCACGCCATTCACAAACTTACCCGAGTTATCCGAACCGAACGCTTTTGCTAATTCTACCGCTTCGTTAATCACCACTTTTGGTGGAACGGTATCTGCACAATATAGCAATTCATATAAACCAATTCTAAGTACTGCCCGATCAATTCGCGGCAACTGACTGATAGGCCATTCTGGCGCCAATGGCTGTAATTTCTCATCCAATTGACTCTGTGTCGAAAGTATGCCGCTGATCAAATTATCAATAAATTCAATATCGTCAACCGATGATTTATATTCAGCCAAATTACGCTTTAAAATAGTCTTATAATCAACATCGCTATCACCAACCTCTTTGCGAAATTCATGTTCATAAAGTGTTTGCAGTGCGACAATTCGTCCCAAATGACGGTTTGATGCCATTATTAAGCGTCCTGTTCGTAATTATTATTTTGTTGTTTTACCAGTTTCACGCTTGGTTGTCTTCACCTTAACTGGTGAAGTTGCGTTAACACGACGTGCCAATTTTAATACCAAGTGGCTGCGACGAAGACCAGTTTTACGTGGGCTACTCTGTTTCTTAGGTTGTGCCATAATTTATTCTCCTCTTTTAGGTTGTCATAAAACTTACGTACCATTATACCTTTTTTATTGGACAATCTCAAGAGCTTGTCTGCAAATTAGATAATAATATTGACTTTTTATGTCGTTTATGTTAATATATAAGACATGAGTAAAGAACAATTTACACCACAAAGTAACAGTAAAGATGATTTAACTGCATTAGTAGACGCGGTTTACCCCAAAACTGAGGAAACAACAGCCTTGATGGACGCCGTCTTCCCTACGGCAAACAATCATAACGACACAAATACAACACCAGAAGACCAAGCAGACAAGAAAACGACCGTCAGTCCAGAGAAAAATACAGAGGAAAACAACAAGAAGCCATTAACCAAAATGGCCGCGGGAGCACTAGCTGTAGCTATGGCTATAGGCGGTATCGCTGGGTTGGGTAAACTCACAGAAAAAACTACTTCTGCAGAGATAACTATTTACGACCCAAAAAACGCACAAGAGCAGATATGTAGTACACAGGCCACACTAGAAGAGAGTCTAGGATTACCTAAATCTACCAGCTACGATACTTTTCGAGGATGTGAAGAAACAGCCAACATGGTCACTGAAACCAAAGAAGGAGTGAATCCAGGAGACAAAGTCAAGATTACTGTTACCACAAACGCTTTTGGTGAAGCAGCTACAGCAGAGAAAGTAAAAGATCAAGACAGCTAAACCACTATATTCACCAGCTTACCTGGAACATAAACCATCTTTTTAGGTGGTTTATTGTTTGTGAATTTCTGGACATTTTCGTCAGCCAGAGCCGCCGCTTCAACACCCTGCTTGTCCATATCACTCGGCAGTTCAAGTTTCGCACGAAGCTTGCCATTCACTTGAACTATAATAGTCATCACGCTGCTCTTTAGATATTTTTCATCCCACTTTGGCCAGTGACCAATGTGAACCGTATCATCATGACCCATTTCATGCC
>JABZJU010000004.1 GCA_015257635.1 Nanosynbacter sp.
CCTTTACGTTCGCCTCTTTAATATCTGGACCACCCTTGCCATTCGTAGTTAAGCGCACAGTCTGTACATTATGCGCCCTAGAAAATTGTGAAAACGCAACCTTATTTACTCCATTGTCATAAATTCTCTGTGACTTCTTACCAGAAATCTCCTCTTTAAGTTTTGCTTCCACAAAGTTTTTTAACTCATTCTTATCAATAGCCAACGCGCTGGCGGTAATTGTCGATTTTAGAGTCACAGCTCCGGTAGCTTCGCCATCCACAGCCACGCTCGAGCTAGGATCTGATCGATTTTCAACATAGCTTTCAGTTATAACCGTTGCCGAATCGCCAAATGACGACAACAATTGCTCTTTTAATCCATCAATCTTCTTTTCGCTCAGCTTGCTTTTTGCCGATTCTATATCACCAGCCGTCACAACTGTCGCAGTTTTATCGGTACCGCCACTGGTAGCAGACCGTAGCGACGCAGAAATATCATCAACTGAGATACTCATTCTTCCAGTCGCTGCATTATACTGAGCTCCGCCCTCACTAGCGGTAATAGCCCCAGAAGCAGATCCCGAACATTTATATCCTGGACAGCTCCAACCCAATGTAGCCCCTGGAACAGTCACAGAAGAATTCAAAGTATAAGACAGTCCGCTATTTTTCAAAATTGTACCAGCCGAAATAGTCACACTACTTGATGACGAGTTGCTGAAGACGACTACCCCAGTAGCCTTCTCTCCAACATTCTTTTTGCCTGTAGCAGAAAATTCAACACTAACTTCCTTTGTCAATTCTTTCTTTATAGGCTTAATAATATTAGATTTTACGTTTGTAGCGGCTGTTTCATTCAAGCCAACGGTATCACTGACCGTCATACTAGTAGTCTTTGCTGAAATAACAACCGTGGCACGTGGCGCAAACCAAATTGCCCAAACCAAAAATACGATCAAAAGCAAGGCCCCGCCGCCTATCAGTAAGAACTTTTTACGAAATGTATTAAAATCAGGAACTTTCGGCTTTTTAACCATCTTTTTCAGAGAATCCAGTCCCTTAGACTCCTTCTTGTTTGCATCAGCTATAGCATTATCTACGACAGAATCTTCATCAGATTTCTTTGATCTTTTCGCGGAATCCGCCATATCTCCAACCGCTAGTTTGCCGCCATCAATCACATCATTATCGTCATCAACTTTCAGTACCGGAATCTCTGCAATTTCCGGTTTACTTTGAAGCGTTTTTGCAATCGGAATTTTCGCAGACGCTGCTAATCCAATCAAAACAGAATCATTCGTGATTAATACAATTCTCTTATCTGCTGAAGTTGCCGCCCGAGCTAGTAATCGAATATTAACCGCACTCTGTAAAACGCCAATTCTTCGAGGTGGCACCAACGCAATAATTCTCTCTTTCGACGCCTTAATCTTACTAATTATCGTCGTAATGTCGTCTTCTACATCGATATAAATAACGTCTTTATTCATTTTAAATCTTTAACAACCTATTTACTTTTTCAACTAAACTATTACCGTCTTGACTACCGATAATTGTATCATATCCAACTCGCAACAAGCCCATTGCGGTTACAAATGTGTGATCGCTAATATCTCCAGTTTCATCGACTATCCCTGTAATATCACTTGGATTGATATATTGAACTACTGGTTTCTTAGTAAAAGGCAGGTCTTCCGGCCAGCGTCGAGTTTTCAGAGCTTCAGTAATTTTCTGCAAGCTCGATCCGCCACCACACAGTAAAATCCTATTCGGCAAATAATCGACATTATCAAAATCGCTCAGCGCCAATTCAACGCCTGATAGCCAAACTTCCAAAGTCTTGTCGATCGCTGCGTCAACTTTTTTCTTTACACTAGGCTTCAAATTCTCATTATCAATATTCAGCTTCAACTTTTCTGCATCTTTGAAGCTTAAATCCAGGTCAGCCGCAATAGTCCTAGTGAAACTGCGTCCACCAATACCAAACATCTTTGTGCCTTCGACTCCGCCGTCATTAACAACTGCAATATCCGTCGTGCCACCACCAATGTCCGCTAGAATCGCCGTAAAATTGCTATCCGTATCCGACCCCAAAACGCTCCTACTCACCGCAAATGGCTCAGCAGCCACAGCCACTAAATCCAGCGCAAGCTCGTCCGCAACCTTCTCCAGCGCACCAATGTGGACCATCGGAGCAAATGCTGTGTAGATCTGTACAGCCACATCTCGTCCCTGAAAACCGATCGGATTTGAAACTTTATAGCCGTCAATATGAATACTCACCAATGCCGAGTTAACCAGCTTCACTTCAACATCTTCATTGCCAGTTTCCAGTGCAATTTGAGCCTGAGCTTTTCCCTGAGCTCGCTCCTGAACCTTCTCAATAATAAATTCCATCTCATCAATATCTAATGGCTTATTTGGCTGCGGCCTACGATAGCGAATAGTATTCGTAACACCCTTAACTAATTCACCCGCAATACCAATAACAACTCGCTTACCCTGAACACCGGCTTGATCCTCAGCCTCAGACAGAGCCTCTTCGCAATTCGCCACAACACCAGCAATATCAGCAATTGCACCGCTGTGCATATCACCCATTTCCTGCTGTTTTCGACCAACACCAATAATCTTCAGCTCGTCGTCTTTAACTTCAGCGATCAACGCCTTAACCACTTCCGTACCAATATCTAAGCTAACCAATAGTTCGCGACTATCTTTATCAGACTTCTTCAACATGTCTTTCAATGCCATATAAGAAATATTATATAACGCTTGTGATTTTAGAGCAACAGTTAATTATCTATCTTAAAACAGCCTTGATTCGACGAATTCCAGCCGAGCTAGATTCTTCTTTGGTGATTTTGAATCGCTTGCCATCTTCAGCCAAAACTCCAGTGTGTTCGACATGTGGACCGCCGCAAACTTCAAAGCTGACGACATTATCATCCTTGCCAATAGAATACACCTTAACTTCGTCGCCGTAACGCTCACCGAATGCGCCAATTGCACCCATGCTCAATGCCTCATCGGTCGGATATACAGCAAAGCTAACTGGTAAATCTTCATCAATCCAAGCATTAACTTGATCTTCGACCGCCTGTTTTTCTTCTGGCGTCAATTTATCGTGATTAAAATCAAAGCGCAATCGATCAGCGGTAATATTGCTTCCGTGCTGCTGTAAATCTGGCGCATTCAAAACCTTACGTAACGCTGCACCCAACAAATGTGTCGCCGTGTGATATTTCAGATGAATAGAGTCATGACCTTCCAAGCCGCCGCTAAATTGTCCTTTGCGAGCTGTCTTAGAGCGCTGTCGCTGCTCATCCATTTTCGCGGTAAATTCCTCGCGCCAATTGTCCGAAAGTTTAATTCCCTGTTTATATGCCTCTTCCGTACTGAGTTCCACTGGGAAACCGAAAGTGTCGTACAAAGTGAACAATTCTTCACCAGTCAAGCCATCGTCAATGTAGCGCTGCATTTGTCGCAAACCTTTTCTCAAAGTCTGGCGAAAAGCTTTCTCCTCCTTAACAAGGACAGCAATTATATTATCGCGATTATTCTTCACCTCTGGAAAATCGGCTTCATACAAATCAGCAATCGTCGGCACAACTTCTTGCAGGAAATTCTGCTCGATCCCCAAATCAAAACTATAACGAATTGCCCGACGGAGCAGACGACGCATTACATAGCCCTGCTCTTTATTACTTGGCACACACCCATCAACCGCCATAAACGTCGCAGCCCTCAAATGATCAGCAATCACTCGCATACTTTCGGTATGTGAAGCATAATCCTTGCCACTCAGATCTTGCAGTTTTTCAATAATCGGCCAGAGCAAACTAATCTTAAAGACGTCAGGATCATTATTTGCTGCAGCCGCGATTCGCTCAAGTCCAGATCCATGATCAATATTTGGCTTATCGAGTGGTTCAAATTGCCCCTCAGCAACTTTTTTGTACGCCATAAATACGTTATTACCAATCTCCATAAATCGACCACAATCGCAATTCGGATGACAATTTTCACCAAATTTTGGATCATGCTCAATGAAATCAAACTCATAAAACATCTCACTATCTGGACCGCACGGATCACCAACCGGAGTAGTTTCTGGACCGCCATTGCGACTCCACCAGTTTTTACTGCCGTCATAAAAGAAAATTCTTTCACCTGGATTTACACCACGCGCCGCTCCCTGCTCTTCGCTGCCGATATCCGCCATTTTTGCATCGATGCCCTTTTCTGCAAACTTTTTCTGCCACAATTTAGCCGCTTCAACATCTTTCTCAATATTATATTCCGGCGCGCCAATAAAACACGTTACGTACAATCTCTGCGGATCAAGACCAATTTCCTCAGTCAAAAACGTCCACATCCAGCCAATTTGCTCTTCCTTAAAATAGTCGCCCAAACTCCAGTTTCCAAGCATCTCAAAAAACGTTGTATGACGATTATCGCCAATGTCGTCGATGTCCTGCGCTCGCAAACACGTTTGAGAATCGGCAATTCTCTTACCTTCGGGATGTGCCTCACCAAGCAAGTACGGAATCATCGGCTGCATTCCGGCGCCCGTAAATAAAGTCGTCGGGTCATTAGTTAAAATCAACGGCGCACGCTCAACAACGGCGTGACCCTGTTTTTTATAAAATTCAAGATATTTACTACGTATTTTTTGGGCATTCATGAGTGTAATTATACCATAAAATAACCCCACCTTACAGATGGGGTTTATAGATCAAATCGCCAATCTCAACAAATTATTCAGCTACTTCTTCAGCTGACTCTTCTTTTGGTTGATTCTTGCGAAGTTTTTCTGGATTACGGATGGCTTTGTGCTTGTCAGCGGAAACTTCCTTAACCCACTTTGGCAACTTAACGCCAGCTTCTTTCAATAGCTTAACTACGCGTGGTGTTGGCTGTGCGCCATTGTCCAAATATTTCTGAGCCAATTCAACTTGGATATTTGATTCTTTAGTGTGTGGGTTGTAGCTACCGACATAAGCGACTACACGACCGCTTGATGGATGACGATGTGCTTCTTGTACCGCCAAGCGATATACTGGATAACCTTTGCGACCCAAACGTTGCAAACGAATTGCTAGCATAAAATTAATTCTTCCTTTAACTCTACGTTTTATTATTC
Source organism: Nanosynbacter sp. (assembly GCA_015257635.1). Lineage (GTDB taxonomy): Bacteria > Patescibacteriota > Saccharimonadia > Saccharimonadales > Saccharimonadaceae > Nanosynbacter. The sequence goes on from JABZJU010000004.1 coordinate 5,128, forward strand.
CTTACTTTAGAACAGTTTACACTATTTTTCCTATAACGTCAATCTGTTTTCACGATTCCGCCACCCAAACATTCATCGCCGTCATATATTACCGCAGATTGACCCGCGGCTACGGCACGCTCAGAAGCAGAAAGGTGCACAATATCTCCGTCAATTTTCGCGTCGAATAAAGCGCCTCGATGACGCAACCGAACCTGCACGTCCTTATCTTTATGCGGCGCTTGATTAATCCAATGAATATCCGCCAGCCTAAGTTCTTTTCGCCACAGATTATCATTATCAATTGAGCGCGACACGTAAACCTCATTTTTCTCCATATCCTTGCCCACAACATAATAAGGTAATCCACCGCCGACGTTCAGTCCATGACGCTGACCGAGTGTATAAAAAATTGCGCCGTCATGTTTACCAACGACAGATCCCGTCTGCTGATCAATGATGTTTCCTGGCGCAGTTTTAACATATTCCGACAAAAACTCACGAATTCCAACTTGCCCAACAAAACAAATTCCCATTGATTCCTTTTTGCTAGCCGTCCACAAACCACGCTCTTTCGCCATTTCGCGAACTTCCGCCTTAGTAAAATCGCCCAACGGAAATATGGTTTTTGACAAAGCCTCCGAAGTCACTCGATATAAGAAGTAGGTTTGGTCTTTATTATCATCACGAGCGCGTAACAATTTAGCCGACGAAGACGATTCATGCGCAACGCGCGCATAATGCCCTGTCGCGATATAATCCGCTCCAGCCGCCAACGAAGCCTCCAAAAATATCTTAAACTTCACTTCTTGATTACACATAATATCTGGGTTTGGCGTGCGACCCGCTTGATATTCGCGAATCATGTAATCGACAACGTTTTGCTTATATTCTTTCTGGAAATCAAAAACTCGAAAATCAATACCCAAGCCAACCGCCACACGCTTGGCGTCAGCAACATCTTCCGCCCACGGACAATGCATTCCGGGAAGATCTTCAGACCAGTTTTTCATATAAACGCCCGTTACATCGTAACCCTGCTCAACCAAAAGTGCTGCGGCCACGGAGGAGTCCACGCCACCAGACATACCAACAAAAACTTTTTTACTCATCTGGACAACCCCATAGCAAATAGCCCAATTCTCATTAATTCACCTATTGCCAACCACCAGCCCCACGGCGTTAACCACCACCACGAACTCCAGTTTTTATCAGAAGCAACAGGATGGCTTCGAACTTTCACATCGTCAAATTGCGCTGAAAATTCGAGTTGCGCCCGACGCATATGATAACCACTCGTCACCAAAATCACATCTTCAATTTTTCGCGAATCGACAATTTTCTTCACCTCGGTGGCGTTTTGTCTGGTCGTTTCGGAAGACTCGTCCATAACAATAGCCTTCTCAGGAACGCCGCTATTAATCGCTCGCTGGTACATAGCCTTAGCGTTGGACGGGCCAGTTTTATCGGCCGCCGCGCCCGACACAACAATCAACGGCGCCCAACCTTCTTTATACAGTTTAATAGCCTCGTCAGTTCGCGCATTCGTATCGCCACCGCTGACAACAACTATCGCATCAGCCTTACGACAATCACCTTCACCCACGCCCTGACATTTTCCCAAATCATCTGGAGATAAATACGCACTAAGCCCAAAAATCACCAAAGCAGCAAAAATCATTAAGCCAACTAGTTTATGAATCATCGACGAATCCTCTTCATTTCCGCTTGCACAGCCTCAATGATAAATTCGCCAGCTCGCTTTATATTCTCATCATCGTTCAACTTGCCTAAGGTAAGCCTTAGACTTCCGTCAATCTCTGATTCGCTCAGACCAATACTCGCTAGTACATGAGAACGCGTTCCAGAATTAGCCGCGCAAGCACTACCCGTAGCCACTAGAACTCCACGAGATTCTAATAAAAACACCAATCTTTCAGCGTCAATTCCAGAAAATGATATATTCAAAAAACTCACCAAACTTTTTTTCATATCTGACGATATCAACATCTCAGGAAAAGCCTGCCTCAAATCTTTTACCAAATTTTCTCGTAGTTTTCGCAGTCGCTTCACTTCAGCGGAACGTCGTTTTTGTGCCAATTCCAAAGCCGTCGCAAAACCAACCACGCCAGCAACGTTTTCAGTTCCGCTGCGCAGACCCAATTCTTGACCACCACCAAAAATATTCGCTTTCAACGTAACGCCAGGTCGCACCCACAATAAGCCAACTTGCTTTGGGCCATAAACTTTCGCCGCAGACAATGTCAATAAATCAACACCCAGCCTTTTAATCTTCACGTCAATCAAAGCCGCCGCCTGCGAAGCATCTGTATGAAAAATCAACGGTAAAGGTTCATCATTTTCTTGGCGCCTGAGTCGCTCAGCTTTTACAATTTCCGCAATTTCTTCAATTGGCTGGATATAGCCCAGCTCATGATTCACCAGCGCAATACTAACAAATCCAACATCTGGCGTTAACATTTTTTTAACCGTGTTCGGGTCTATTCGTCCATTTTTCATTGGCGGAATTAGCTTCACTTCCGAACGCGCTTTTGCGGAATTAATCACCGAATCATGCTCAATTGCCGAAATTAAACTTACGCCATTTGCCGCATTAAACGCTAAATTGACAGACTCAGTTGCTCCAGCTGTCATTATCAATTCATCAGCCATCACACCCAAGCAGCGCGCCAGCCGAGCCTTCGCGTCTTGATATTCACGCTTTGTAAATATTGCTGGAGCGTACGGACTAGACGGATTGAAAAACTTTTCAGAAAAATATGGCAACATCGCCTCAACCACCAACGGATCCATTGGCGTGGCAGCAGCATGATCAATATAGATATAGTCTTTATTCACTTTTTTATTATATCAAAGCGGCTGACCGGTTTGCGGATCTTTCTTATATAATTGCCGAGAAACTCGCTCGTAATATTCCTTAGTTGCCAAGACAAAATTCTGAAGCTCGTCGCCCTCCAAGTAACTATAGCGATAATTCGGCTGAATCTTCAAGATTCCCTTTGGTTGAACTTCATAACGCGTAGTCAATTCTTGCCGGCCACCCTTACCGTCAGCAACTTCTTCATACCAAATCCAAGTATCTTTATCTAAATTAAAAAATTCTCGTCGCGCAACATACGCCGGCTTCTCGCCAAAAATTGTTGCGCCAATTTCACTTTCCAATTGGATTAGCTCGCGCTCGGTAAATTTCTTTAATGGACGATCTTTTTTACGGAATTTCAACAAAGACACTGCGTCACTATCATCAGCAAAAACCAAACTTCGTACTTTTTTCAAAAACTTAGTCACCTACAACTCTCCTCGGTTTTGTATTTATCACGTAAGTGTTGGAGTGAAGTACCAATTGCCTGCACGGTTTCAAGCGGAATGTTGTTAATGTAGTCAAGACTTTTTCCATAGCTACCAAGTGCTTGATTACAAAAATCAACCGCCCCATTATCAGCAGAGTCCATCTTGGAAGTGTTTTCAATATCAATCGCAGTCTTCCCCAATTCAGGGCTTACTTTAGAATTGTCACCGCGCCGCTCGGCGTCAGAAAAAATAGCGGCAAGTTTTTCGCGAGCTTCAATTTCAGGTGTTTTTGTAACACATTCCGGCGTACTATTCATTTTCTCCACTTTCAAATGCCAAAAAGTTCTTTTGTATTGTGAAGAGTAGCTTGGCTTAAAACATCAAAATCAATATTTCGCTGCTTCGCCCAATATTCAGCCACCAATCTCACATATTCTGGCTTGTTTATATTACCACGAAACGGCGCTGGTGTCAAGAACGGCGCGTCAGTTTCTAGCAATAATCGCTCCAGCGGGATTGAAGCGAACAATTCTTTCTGCGATTGGTCTTTTGTGAACGTACTAATTCCATTAAGTCCAACGTACAAATTTCGCGAAAAACCTTTTTCCAAATTGTCACGCGTATCTGTAAAACTATGCAAAACACCGCGCAGTCCAGGAAAATTATCGAAGATTGGCCAAAAATCATCCCAAACTGACGGCTGATCCTTCGCACCATCGCGAACATGAAAACTTACCGGCAAATCATAATCTATTGCCACTTGAAGTTGTGCCTCCAAGCCCTCAATTTGCGTTTCCCGCGGACTGTTATTGTAATAATAATCAAGCCCAATTTCACCAATTGCCACAATCGGAGAGTTTTCCGTCTTATTCTCCAGCAAAGTTTTGACATCTCCCCAGCCATCTTTCGTATCGTGCGGATGAACGCCAATTGCCGCCCAAGTAAACTCATGATTCGCGGCAAATTCCACAGCTTGGCGGCTACTTCGCTGGTCAGTACCGACACAAATCATGCCAATATTCGCCTCGACCGTTTCTTTGTAAAATTGCTCGCGATTGTCCGTAAAAAATTCCGTATCATGCAAATGACAATGCGAATCTATCAGACGTAAACCCTCAGTCGCACTTTTCTTATCAGCTTCAATCATAAACTATTTAACCTGAGATTCTGTTTTCGGAGCGCGTGGATCTGGCGTGTGAATATATTTGCGCGGGAATAAAGGCGTCAATTCTGACGGCACGACACCACTAGCAAACATATCATGAATTTTCTCGGCAGTTTGCGGCATAAATGGACGAAGCATGTCGGACACTTGCAATAATGTGCCGCAAGCGTGCGCCAAGATCTCACTCAAATGCGACTCTGCTTCTGGATCTTTATCACGATTTTTAGCGACTTGCCAAGGTTGAACTCGCTCAATATATTGATTCAAAGAGCGAACAATTAGCCAAATTTCGTCCATTGCTTGATCGAACATATAACTTTCCATCGCCTGACGATACGGTCCCATATCGTGCTCTGATTGTGGAGCGTCGCCAATAACGCCAGCTTGATAACTCTGCACCATTTTAGCGACTCGCTGAACCAAATTGCCCAAATCATTGCCAAGCTCACCATTATACGCAGCTTCAAACTTTTCCCAAGTAAAGTCGCCGTCATCTTGCGTTGGTACGTGGCGCAAGAAATAATATCGAAACGCCTCGGCGCCATAATCTGGAATAATATCGGCTGGACCAACACCATTTCCGAGACTCTTTGCCATTTTCATTCCGCCAGAATTAATAAATCCATGAACAAGTAAAACCTTCGGAAGCGGTAAATCTAGCGCCATGAGCATTGCTGGCCAAATACCAGCGTGGAAACGAAGAATATCCTTACCAATGACTTGCACGTCAGCCGGCCAAAAAGATTGCCACTCTTCTGGACGATCAGGATAACCGATAACCGTAATGTAATTACTGAGAGCGTCCAGCCAGACATACATGACTTGATTATCATCACCAGGAACCGGCACGCCCCAGCTAAGATTTTTACGCGGACGAGAAACCGACACGTCTTTCAGGCCGTCTTTCATCAATTCCAAAAACTCTTTTTTACGGAATTCAGGCACAATTCTCATTTTATTTGACTCAATTGCCTGACGAATATTGTCTGAAAAAGCACTGGTTTTAAAATAGTAATTTTCCTCACTCAAACGCTGATACGGCGTCTGGTGATCTGGACAAACCCCATTATTATCGGCAGCTTCTTTATCCGTAACGAAAGCTTCGCACCCCTGACAATACCAGCCTTCATATGAACCTTTGTAAATGTAACCAGCCTCGACGAGCTTTTGCCAAATATATTGCACCGCAGCAACGTGATGCGCGTCAGTTGTTCGAATAAAATCTGTCACTGAGATATTCAGCTCGGAAATCATCTTCTTAAAATTGACATGCGTTTGATCGACGTATTCTTGAGGTGTTTGATTCTGACTGGCAGCTTTGGCAGCAATTTTATTACCATGCTCATCCACGCCAGCTTGAAAACGAACCTCATGCCCGTTCTGTCTGGAATAACGCGCCCACACGTCTGCCAACATATAATCCATAGCATGCCCAACGTGTGGCAAGCCGTTTACATAAGGAATAGCGGTAGTGATGTAAGCGTGTTTCTTAGTCATGATATATATTATATCACCACTAGAGCAATTATCGTAGACGCCACTCTTTCAGTAGCCTCTTCCAATCTTCAATCGCCAAATCTTC
>JABZJU010000050.1 GCA_015257635.1 Nanosynbacter sp.
ATTTCGATGGACTAGAGCAGCCGGCAAAACAGCTTCGCTCCCAGCTATCACCAGTTGCGGGACTAGCCTTAATCAAGCAGGAGGATATTTATGATTAACCTTCTCCCTCCTCAAGAAAAAAAGCAAATCAGCGCCGGACGAGTAAATGTCATCTTAAGACGATACTGCATCATATCATTGATATTTGCAGGTTTGCTATTCTTAACTATTGGCGGATTTTATCTATTCTTAGAAAATAGCCGCACTTCAGCTCAAGCTAACATCGACGAAGGAAACGCTAAGCTTGCTCAATACCAATCGACACAAAAAGAAGTTAGCGAGTTTAAGAAAGACCTCGACTCGGCTAAGGCGATCATTAGCAACGAGGCCCATTACTCTACAATTATTCCAAAAATTGCACAGTACATCCCATCAGGCATGGTTTTGGATTCTCTGACGCTAGACACTTCAGCGTTAGATAAACCATTGTCACTAACAGCTCTCGGAAAGAATAAGGATGACGCTATTCGAATAAAAACTAGCTTAGAAAAATCAGAGATATTTAGCGACGTTCACCTGGAGACCGTTGTTTACAGCGGCGGCAACCAATCGTCAGACAAGCCTGCGGATTATCCAATCACTATAACAATTAGCGTTACACCAAAGCCAGAGGTCTTAAAACAATGAAAAAAGTTCTAAATGCCAGTATCGCGCGAATTGTCCTGTCGTTATTATTGCTCATAATATTATCAGCAATGGTAGGATTAGTTATTTTCGCCTATTCATTCTTAAGTAAAACATCAGAAGAAGTTGGAAAAATGCAAACAGAAGCAATTGCAGTTGATGCAAAAATACAAAGCTTGCTAGCGTCGAAATCTCAGCTCGATCGCAATTCCGACACAGTTAAAAAAGCAAAGAATATCGTCTCAGAATCGAAACTTTATCAATATCAGAATCAGATCATCCAAGATCTAAATACCTACGCCGACCGCGCTGGCATTCCGATTAAAGCTTTCTCTTTCCAAAACGAACCAACAACTTCCACTAAGACAACGAAACCTAGCAAGCAAACATCCGCCAGCCCCGCTGGAGTGAAAAGTACTTTCGTATCAATTCAATTGGGGGATCATATAGATTATACGAAATTCCTACATTTCCTTAGTCTTATTGAAAAAAATGTCACTCGAATGCAGCTTTCAGGCGTGTCAATTTCCAGAGGCGCAAATAATCATGAAATATCAATCCAATCACTTGAAGTAAAGGTTTATACACGATGAGTCCATCAATATCAGAACAGCTCGAGCCAATCGTAAAATCACTGTCCAAATTCCTGTGGCGATTTCATGTGATAATATATAGCGTTGTCGTAATCGGAGGCGTAGCAATCGCGATATTTCTTTTGAGCGGACTTTTAGCAGTTCCTACCGAAGAACCACAAACTACATCAATAAGTTTCGATAAAAAAACCATGCAAATTATTAAAGACTTCCGACCGTCAACTTCAGCAAACGACTCGTTTAGCCTGCCAGCTGGTCGCTCCAATCCGTTTGCCGAATAGAACGTAACCGTTTATAATATAGTTATGCTTATATCCGCAGATCGCTTCCTTGATATTCCCGTCATGAGTCTTCAGACGGGCTCCGAACTGGCGCGAACATCGCGGGAAATTATCAATCCGAAGAATTTGTCCATAATCGCATATGAACTTGAAGGACGACTTTTAGACCAACATCCTAGCCTGCTTCGCATTGACGACGTCAGAGAAATTGGGCCGCTCGGTATGATTATTGATTCAACCGACGAGATTATCGGCATTGATGACGTAATTACTATAAAAGAAATTTATGACATAAATTTTACACTAAAAGACAAGTTGGTTATTGATGAGAAAAATAAGAAAATCGGAAAAGTTATCGGATATACGTTGGCGGCTGGGAATTTTATTATACAACAACTCCGAATTCGGCGACCGTTCTTGAAAAGTTTTGGCGACACAGAGCTACTTATTCATCGTTCTCAGATTATAAAAGTAACCGACGATAAAATCGTTGTAAAATCAGCAACCATCTCACACATAGCCGAAAAAACACCTATTCCGCAGATAAATTCATACGAAAATCCATTCCGTAAGCAGCCTCGTCCACAACCAGAATCTACAAAAGTTGATTAATCTTTTGGGTTTTCAAGAGCCTTCTTAATGTCGTCGTAAGAAAAACCCTGTCTAGCCAAATATTGCATAAACTTCTGTTGGTCGCTATATCGATAACGTTTTTTAGCAATAACCTTCCGCAATTCCTCGTCATCAGAGCGAATATTCTCTTTAACTAACGACTCAATCGTTGTATTATCAATTCCCTTTTGCGCCAGTTCCAATTTCAAACGACGAATACTGGCGCCTTTTTTCATGAACCGCTGCTCAAACCAAAATCGAGCAAATTTTTCATCGTCCAAATATTTCTTCTCAATAAGACGGTCCAAGACGCGCTCAGCAATCTCCGGCTTTATTCCAGGACGTTCAATAATTTTTCCAGTTTTCGCTGAACGTCGACGAGTGGCTAGCGTTTTCCGACGCAGGTAATCACGTACTTCTTTGATGGCTCGCGGACGTATTAAACAGTATTCTATAGACCTGGCATATAACTTGCCAAACTGGCTATCGTCTTCTAGTTTCGAAATTTCCTCTTCCGTATATTCGCGACCAATCTTAATGCCTAGTTCGCCGACCTGAAATACGTCCAAGCTAAAACGATATTTCCCGTCAACACTTACATTGACACAATTTTTATCACGAGTCTGAAGAGAAATATCAGTGATTTTCATCTATATATGAATTAACTTTCCGCTTCCTTCACTTTATCACGCACTTTCTGATCAATTTCCGCCAAAACCTCAGGATTTTCCTTCAAATAATTCTTCGTTTTGTCGCGCCCTTGACCAATCGTTTCGCCGTTATATTTATAAAATGCACCCGACTTTTCAACTATACCGTGCGTTGCCGCCAAGTCCAGAATATCGCCAGTTTTACTAATCCCCTCGTTGTACATGATGTCAAATTCAGCCACACGGAACGGCGGCGCAATCTTATTCTTCACGACCTTAATTTTTGTGCGGTTACCAATAATATCATCGCCAACTTTAATTTGACCAATTCGACGAATATCAATTCGCTGCGACGCATAAAACTTCAATGCATTGCCGCCAGTTGTTGTTTCAGGATTGCCAAACATCACGCCAATTTTCATACGAATCTGATTAATAAAGATCACCGTGGCTTTTGATTTATTGATGATTCCCGTCAATTTACGTAGAGCCTGACTCATCAATCGAGCCTGAAGACCCATATGAGAATCACCCATATCGCCATCAATTTCAGCCTGTGGCGTCAAGGCAGCCACCGAGTCAACTATCACCAAATCCACCGCGTTAGAACGAACCAACGTTTCCGTAATTTCCAATGCTTGCTCGCCGTTATCTGGCTGAGAAACCAACAAATTTTCCGTGTCCACGCCCAGACGCTTAGCGTATGCTGGATCAAGGGCATGCTCGGCATCAATAAACGCTGCCGTTCCACCCTGCTTCTGAATTTCTGCAATAGCGTGAAGCGTCAATGTCGTCTTACCTGAGCTTTCTGGACCATAAATTTCTATGATACGACCTTTTGGATATCCGCCACCGAGCGCCAAATCCAAACTCAAAGCACCAGAAGGAATTACTTCAACATCGACTTTATGAGCCTCGCCCAATTTCATAATTGATCCGTCGCCAAACTGCTTGGTGATTTGATCCATTGCTAGACCAAGTGCCTTAAGCTTACCTTCATCAACTTTTTTATCCGATGCCTGACTTGACTTTTCTGGATTTACTGTTTTACTGTCTGATTTTGCCATAGCATTCCCTCCTTAGTTACTTCCTTTATTATACCGATTTGTTGCAAGATTTGCTATAATTACATTCATGAATAAGCGAAACGGTTTCACTATTATTGAACTTTTGGTTGTAGCGACTTTCTTGATTATTATCGCAATCTTAGGTTTCTCACAATATACAAAATTGACCAACGAATCAAACAACGCCAAAAAACGCACCGCGATTAACGCTATGCATTATAGCCTGGAAGAAGGTTTTTACGTTAAAAATGGCTATTACCCAGAGAAGTTAGAAGAAGGTACGCTTCCGACTATGGATCCCGCGTTGTTAAAAGATCCGCAAGGTAAGAAAATTGGCGAGAAAGACAGCAGTTATCGTTATGAATCTTCAAATTGTAATGACGGAAAATGTAAGTCGTATAAACTTATTGCGACACTTGTCGATGAAGATGACTACATAAAAGAAAGTCGCCATAAATAATTAGCTAATCATCACAAACAGGACGGCCATTCTTAAAGTCTTCAATGGCATTATTGATTATCGCAATTTGCTTGTGTGGATTTGCCACAAAATGGAATATATATGTCGTTTCTTCACCCTCGGTGCTGAGGCGAATCGTGCCGTAATTGAAAAGAGTCTGAATAACGCCTGATTGACGGAAGCTTGCATCCTCAATACTACCCAAGCTCACCGTTTGCTCGTGTCGATAAAATAAGCTACCTTGGATTTCCTGAATCACACTTTCGTTGGTCATGTAAAAATGATTTTGCAAATATATCCACAAGGACATCGCACCACCAAGCGCAACCAGCCCAATAAACAACATTGCCACACCAAACAC
>JABZJU010000051.1 GCA_015257635.1 Nanosynbacter sp.
CCAAATAATCTGGTTTTATCAATTTCAGCACGTCGTAAGCCTCGTGATTTGCAACGGAAATATATCTTTCCGCTACATCCCAGGCAGTCTTCCCCTCACGGCGCGCACCTTTTTCCATTTTGTCCTCGCCGTTATCGTCGTCGCTGGTCAAATGTCCAACATCAGTGATGTTTTGCGTTCGAATAACGGGAATATCTTGCCAGCGTAACAATCGTACCAACACGTCCCAGTAAATATAGCCAACCCAGTTGCCGATATGTGGTTGCGAATAAACTGTTAGACCACAGGTGTAAAATTTGACCGTTTCTCCATCAAGCGGCTTCAGTTCATCTTTTCGTCTAGTGAGCGTATTGTAGAGTTTTATCATTAATTCTATTGTACGGCACTCTGGTTGGTTTTTCAAAATTGACATAAAAAACAGCCCCAGTTGGGACTTAATAATTTCCAATGAATAGTGACAAGCAGATGCGCGCTAAGACGCATCAGAAGATTGTATCTTAGACTCATCACTATTCGACTGCTCCTGATAACTTACCGCAAGAAGCGGCAAGAGATCAGGAGGTCAGGGTTACCTCAGTAGTGAGGACTAGGGTAATAGGCAATGCTTCCCAGGGACTACCTCGGGAAGTAACAAGCTGTTGCTGCTACCCTTTACCGATACGAGTCCTGCGTACTCGTCGCCAACGAACTTCTGCATTCGAATTTCCCCACGGTGAGGATAAGATTCTACTTTGCGGAAGTAGACGTCTTCCTTTCCAGGGATGTGAAAGTTGAATTCGCGGAGGTAAAGTGCGTTACCTACGGTCAGGCTAGCGCCTTTTCGGAATACGTAGAAGTTGCCTACGTCACCGTCCACCATGAGGAAAAAACATGATTCGTCAGTCGTGGCGATAATGGTGCCGTTTACAGTGTGAGTGACGGTAAAGAAATCGCCGTACTTTAGTTGTACGTGACCTAGGGAACCGTAGCGGAAACGGTATCCGCAAATGTTCCCATTGCCGTCGAACATTGGCAGTAGTCCAGGATCGCCCTGCTTGTTACCGAAAATGAAATCTACGGTGACACCGTAGTCGTCGGACAACTCGTAGCCGTAGAAGTGCTTCCGTTGTGGCTGGTACTCCCTGTTGCTCGGGAACATGACGTTAACGCTCTTGTCTTCGCCGGAGTAGAAGGAAAATCCACCCATGTGGAAGGCGACCTTTCGCTGTGATGGTACGGTGTACAAGACAACAGGACGCTTGGCGTTGTTTGCGATAGAGGCCATTTCTGGCTCTCCTTTCTCTTTCTCGCGGCGAACGGTTCGCCATCTTTGCTTTTTGGCAAATAATCATGCGTGCATATGATCAAGCATGAAACGAGATTTCAATTGTCAATTATATATTCTATCAACAACTAAAACCCCGCTTCATGCTTAAGTTTCGTCTTAATCTTCTTACATCTGCTTGTCAAGGTGCGCTTTCGGATAAGGAGTAAATCTCAACTCATCAACAAAAGCTAATGTTATTTATATCACACCTATATTAAAAAGTCAATGGATTTTGTCAAAAATGTGGTATAATATTTTTCTCAACTCTGTTACAGACGTAAAGACTGATATATACCAACAATGTTACAATAACTTTTAACCCTGCCCTACTTCTTGCAAAGCTTGATCTGTTGCTGTAACTAATTCTCTTACTATTTCGTCGTAATTGTCATACACGCGGAATCCTGCCGCGTACGGATGGCCGCCGCCGCCAAAATATCCAGCTACGGTATCGGCAATTGGTAAATTACCTCGTAAGCGCGCAGTCAATTTGCCGTCAGGGTAAGTTTTTATAACACAACTAAGCGCCACGCCCTCAACCAGTCTCAGTTCATCACCAATCAACGCGCCAGGATTATAAGCGTCGCTATAGGCTTGGATTTCCTCAAATGGCACATGTACCAACGCCAATTGTCCGTCTAATAAATATTCGATTCGCTCGATCAATTTTCCCTTGTAAGCCAAAATTTCTGGCGATTTCTTCATAAATTCACGTCGTCGCTCTTCAATTTCCGCATTAGACGCGCCCAGCTCTGTAAGTTCTCCCGCCGTATGAAAAGTCTGAGCTGTGGTGTTTTGCGTAGTAAGTCCCAGACTATCGCTCATAATAGCTATCAATAAATCTTCGGCCGCCTGAGGATTTATCTTCCAGTCGGAATACTTGAACAGTTTATATAGCAATTCCCCGGTCGCCACGACGGTTTCTGATAACATAATATGATCAAAGCTGAGCGTCGATTCGGCTGTGTGATGATCGATTACTAAGGTCGGGTGTGTTTCTAAGAAATGTCGCGCGCCGGGAGTTTCTAATACCTTACTAAGAAGGACATCCGCGCTTGTATCGACAATTATCGCGGCGTCGGCTTGAAACGGAAAGTCGTTCTGCACTCGATCCCAACCGCGAATGTAATGAAGATATTTCGGTATATCTACTGGACAATATAAAGTAACAGTCTTCCCTAGGTCACTTAAGACTTCTTCTAGTGCCAAGCTTGAACCCAGGCTGTCGCCGTCGGGATTTTCGGCTTGAATAATAACTATATTGTTTGCGGATTGAATGAATTGTTTAGCTGTATCTAGCATATTATTTATTATAACAAATGATTTTTACTCTAATATAATATATATTGTTTTTAATTACATAAGTGGTATAATATGCTATGGACTATTAAAAATACTGCGCAATCGAAAAAACATAAACATTTTTATAAATTATTATTGACAAAATATAAAGATTGTGCTAGTATGAGGACATAAAGCCTGAAGATAGGGCTGGAAAAGAGGAGTTTTTATGAACAAATTTAAGAAAATCGGCATTGCTATCTCTCTGGGATTTGCTATGCTCGGTGGAATCTGGTTGGCATCACCTTCACAGGCTGCCGGCTGTAACAAATTTAACGTTGTATACTGTGGTACACATTCTATGTCAGAATTGCAAACAGCATACAGTCGTACAGAAATTAAAGAACTATACAAAGAGTGGTACGTTACTGAAACTATGGTTCAGGGCGGATCAAATATGCGCGAAGGTGTAGTTGACGCAAATGGTAACATTACAGTTGACGGTCGTGTTGTAGCTACAAACGCTATAACCGTACAGTCTAAAGCTGGTACTCGTCAGCCTCAGCCACAACGTAGCTACAAGACCTCAAACGGATATACTTACTACCAATACACAACTGGTCAGAGCTTCGTTGACGGACCTAAGAGCTACAATATTTACGCATGGTTTGACAATAACGGCTCATTTATCACTGGTGTGATTAAAGACTGTGGTAACCCAGTTTGGGGTAACCCAACAACACCTCCAGCAAAGCCTGCTCTAACATGTGACGCTTTGCAAGTAACTGAAATTTCTCGTAACACCTTTAAGTTCAGCGTTAAGGCAACTGCCAAGGGTGGCGCATCTATCACCAGCTACACATACAACTTCGGTGATAACAACATCAAGACAACTAACTCATCAGAAATTCAATACACTTACGCAAAAGAAGGCAACTACACAGTTACTATTACTGTAAACGGTAAAGAAGCCGGTGAAGTTAAGAGGCAAAACCCTAACTGTCAAAAAACTGTTACGGTTAAGCCGGAGCCAAAAATGATCGTTTGTGTAATTGAAGAAGGTGGCAAGAAGTACACTAAGGAGATTAAAAAGGAAGAGTTTAACGAAAAGATTCACAAGACTAACTTAGACGAATGTAAGGAAACTCCTACTCCTACACCAAACACCCCTTCAACACCAACACCTAGCCCAGAATTGCCAAAGACTGGTGCAAGTGACGCGATTATGTCAGCACTAGGCCTAGGTGGACTAACTACAGCTACTATCGCTTACATCGCTAGCCGCCGCCAAATGTAATAGGTCAAGCTAGCAACGAAATACCCGCCTAGATGGCGGGTATTTTTATTGGCGATGAAGCCTGAGTCTATAATTGTTTTCGACCTTCTAGTGCGTGAGTTAGCGTAATTTGGTCTGCATACTCAAGATCAACACCGACTGGAATGCCTCTAGCTAAGCGTGTGATGGTCGTATTCAATCCAGCTTCTTGGATGTAGCGCTGTAAGAATAGCGCGGTCGACTCACCCTCAACTGAAGCGTTTGTGGCGATAATAATCTCCTGAACATCGTCGGTTTTTATGCGCTCAATTAGTTCTGGGATATGCAATTGCTCCGGTCCAATATTGTCAATTGGTGAGATAACGCCGCCTAGCACGTGGTACGTGCCCAGGAACTGCCCTGTTCTTTCTATGGCAACGATATCTAGCGGCTCCTCGACTACACAAACTACTTTTTTATTCCTGTTCGAATCTGCGTATAAAGGCGACATATCGTCATCTGAGTCGATTAACGCAAATGTCTTCGGGCAGGTTTTTACTCGGTCGTGTAATCGATCTAATGAATGCGCTAATTGCTTTGCGGATTTGGGGTGGCGGCGTAAAACCGCGTAGGCATATCTTTCAGCCGTACGCGGTCCAACTCCAGGTAGATTACCAAAATCATCAATTAAAGCAGTTAGTGCTTTTGGTAAAATGTCGATTGACATGGCTTTAGAATGGCAAGTTGCCCAAGCCGCCCATCAATGGCTTCATAGTTTCAGCAGCGACTTCCTGAGCCTTTGTCATACCGTCGCGAACTGCGATTTCGATCC
>JABZJU010000052.1 GCA_015257635.1 Nanosynbacter sp.
TTATTTCACTGCAGCGCGCCGTGGCTTCTTTATGTTTGGTAATTTTAAGTGTTATTAGTGTTTATTTGTTCAATTGGGTGGCTGGACTCATTTTGTCAATTATAATAGCCCTGGAAATCGGAGCTATCGCGCGAATTGGCTTGTGGCAGAAATACTCACAGCAACTTTATGAAAAATACGAACCGCTAATTTTAACGACAATTGAGCGACATCAAGTAATTTTGTCGCTAATCCGTTCGGTATCGCCAGTGGTTGGTGATAGTCGGGTGATTGAATCGAAAGAAGAATTGCTGGAAATGGTTGCTCAATCCAGCGGAGCGATTTCATCTTCTGAGAAAAAGCTTATTACTAACGGACTGAAGTTCAACGATATGAAGGTCGAGGAAGTTATGACGCCACGAAGTATGATTGAATCGGTACCTATGAATGAACTCCTCGGGCCGCTAGTGCTTGATGATCTTCATAAAAAGGGGTATAGCAGATTTCCTGTTATTGACGGCGACATCGACCATGTTGTTGGAATGTTGAGGATTCAGGATTTGCTGACAATTGATCGCAAAGCAAAATCTCATCGTGCGGAAACAGTCATGAGTAAAGATGTCTATTATATTCGTGAAAATCAAACTCTACAGCACGCTTTGGCTGCATTTTTGAAAACGCAGCATCACTTGTTTATTGTTGTAAATGAGTTTCGAGAAACAGTTGGTCTACTGAGCTTAGAAGACGTAATTGAAGCGCTATTGGGTCAGAAAATCATTGACGAATATGATGTTTATGGAGATATTCGTAAGGCTGCCACGGCTAATCCGCAGAAAAATAATTTGCCCACAAAAACTCGCCGTGACGTTTAATTCTGGGAATTTGCCCAGATTATGCTATAATAACAGATATGAAAAATAGAATTTTGGCGGCAGAAACTTCTAAAAAAGTTGGTGAGAATATTACAGTTGCGGGCTGGGTTCATTCCAGGCGTGATCATGGCGGATTGATTTTTATTGATTTGCGCGACCACACAGGTTTGGTTCAGTTGGTTATTAACCCTGATAAAAAAGATACTTTTTCTTTGGCGGAAAGCTTACGAGATGAGTTTGTGGTTCGTGCTTGTGGCGTGGTTGCGGAGCGTGGTGAAGGTCTGAAAAATCCGAATATTGCCAGTGGTGATGTGGAAATTGTTGTGGACAATTTGGAGATTTTGAACCGAGCCGAAACTTTGCCAATTCAGCCATTTGCTGAGGATAATCAAGCTGGCGAAGAACTAAGATTCAAGTATCGTTATCTTGATTTGCGTCGTCCAAAAATGCAAAACATGCTTAAAAAACGCGCCGAAATGTATCGTCGAATCCATGAATATATGGACGGTCGAGATTTTATTGAAATTCAAACGCCAATTTTGGCGAATTCAAGCCCTGAGGGTGCGCGTGATTTTCTGATTCCAAGTCGCTTGCAGGAAGGGAAGTTTTACGCTTTGCCGCAAGCTCCGCAGCAGTTTAAGCAGCTGCTGATGGTTGGCGGTGTGCCGCGTTATTATCAGTTGGCGGCTTGTTTCCGCGACGAGGATCCGCGAGCAGATCGCTTGTATGGCGAGTTTTATCAGCTTGATTTGGAGATGAGTTTTGCCGAAAATGGTGAAGAAGTTCGCGCTGAAGTTGAGCCTTTGATGAAGCAATTGGCGACTGATTTTGCTGGTAAAAGATTATTGGATTTGAGCGATTTGGCGGTTGGTGATGGCAGTTCAATTCCGCGAATTTCGTATCGCGACGCTATGGAAACTTACGGTTCTGATAAGCCGGATTTGCGATTTGGTATGGAATTGATAGAACTGACGGACGTGTTCTCGGAGACTGAGTTTGGCGTATTTAAAAATGCTGAATGCGTTAAGGCTATTTGCGTAAAAAATGGCGCAAGTTTGAGTCGTAAGCAAATTGACAATTTCACCAACATCGCTAAAAGCGAAGGCGCTGGCGGTTTGGCGTACATCACATATCAAGACGGCGAAGCAAAATCTCCAATTGCGAAATTCTTGAGTGAGAAGGAATTAGCTGATATTCAGCAGAAAACTGGTGCGGTTGATGGCGATGCAGTGTTCTTTGGCGCTGATTCTCGCTCGGTTGTTAACGCGGTATTGGGGCGCTTGCGTAATGAATTTGCCTCGCACTTTAATCTTAAGGACCCATCGGTCGTGGCGTTTGCTTGGATTATTGATTTTCCGTTTTATGAATGGGATGAGCGAAGTAAAAAACTTGACTTTGGGCATAATCCGTTCAGTATGCCAAAGGGTGGTTTGCAAGCTCTGGAGTCTGCTGAAACTGACGCTGAGAAATTATCCATTGTCGCCGATCAATTTGACATGGTGATGAATGGCTATGAGATTTGCTCTGGCGGTGTTCGTAATCATAATCCAGCAGTGCTATATAAAGTGTTCGGTTTGCTAGGCTTCAGCGAATCTTATGTTGAAGAAAAGTTTGGTGCTATGTTGGGTGCTTTCAAATATGGCGCTCCGCCTCACGCAGGATGTGCTTTTGGTGTTGATCGTATTTTGATGGAATTGACCGATGAGCAAAACGTCCGTGAGACTCTGGCGTTTCCAAAGAATGGCTCTGGTGTGGATGTAATGATGAATTCACCTTCAATTGTCGATCCTGCTCAGCTACGCGAATTGGGTTTGTGAGATTTAATTCATTGAGTTCACGGGAGGCGTTCGTAGGATGATGGACAATATTATTATTCACATTCCTCACGCCTCGCTGCATCTACCGACCGATTTTTGGCGTGATATTACGGTAGATAAAGAGATTATCGAGAGGGAATTGCGTTTCATTGCTGATTATAAAGTTGATGAGCTTGTTAAAAATATAGATAGCCATAAAATTATAGCTAAATATTCGCGGTTATATTGTGATGTTGAGAGATTCCGCAGTGACGAGGATGAGTCGATGGCTAAGCTGGGTATGGGAGCGATTTATACACATTTATCTGACGGTACGCAATATCGCAAAATAGGACTATCCCGCCGAGAGGAAATTTTGGTCAAATCATACGACTTACATCACAAACAACTAAACACATTGAGTAGGGAAATTGTTGATCGATATGGATCGTGTGTGATCATTGATATTCATAGTTATAGCGACGAATTGGCGCGAAGATTGTTCGGCTGGGCGGAAAATTTACCTGATATTTGCCTCGGCTATGATGAAAAATGGTTCAGTAAAGACAATGCATCAAAATTAAAAACACATATTGAAAAAATGGGATATAGTTGTGAATTAAATTATCCGTATTCTGGGGCGCTGGTTCCGATGGAATTTTATCACGATGAAAATCCGAAGATACATTCGGTGATGTTGGAAATTAATAGGCGCGTCTATTTGAATGGTGATGCGGTAAGCGAAAAGGCTGTGTGTAATATAGATAAAATAATAAATTTTATCGCAGAAAATCTAAATCCTAATACCCAGCCACGCCGCCAAAATGTCGCCCGCAAAGTAGGCTAATCCTGCCGCAATTGCTCCAAGAAGTAACGTGATGCCTGCAGACTGCCAAGGTGATTGTTTACTGACTTTGCCCTTGATGAAGCCGATTGCTAAGAACGTTGCCGCAGTTAGCGCCGAGCTAACATAGAATAATACCGCGTTTGGCGCTTTTAAGTTTGCAATTACGTCAATCAAATATGGTAATACTGGTACGCTACCGATCACCACGAAAGCTAAGAATGTTATTGCACCTATGATCTTTGGGGATGAGCGTTTTTGGCTGTCGCGAATAGATTCTTCGTGCTCAGCGCTGGCTGCTAAATATGCACTAGATCCCATTGAAAAACCGTCGGCTATTAAATTAGCAATTCCTAATATAAGAATTACTGAGCTGGATATTCCAGCACCGGCTGAAGCCGCCACGACCGCAAATGTTGTTACTGTTCCGTCGACGGCGCCGTAAACAAATTCTGGTATATATCGTTTGAAAAAATCTTGCATAACCTTATCAGTTTATCATATTACGCAGACAGGGATTAGTGATGATGGTAAGAGGCTGTAAGTCGCGCTCTTTTAAAATCGTTGTACATTTTTATAAAAAACTGTTGACATGGCGTATATGCTTATGTTAATTTAAAAGCAATCATTACTATGTAGTGAAAACAAACAGTAAATTGGGTGAGGGACCAATGTCATGTAATATGCCAGAATAGGTATAAACTATTCGTATATAACAAAAACAAATTGGGAGGAAAAAATGTTATACAAAAATAAGAAAAACGTATTAAGGGGTGTAGTGGCTTTTGTCTTTATGCTCACACTGTCTTTATCTACAGCTTTGTCACCACTGGCTAAAGCAGAAGAAGCAAGGTACACGTGGAAGACTTTAACGTCAGCGCCAGCTACTAGTGGTTATGAAAGCAGAGATACTTATATTAGTCAAGACGGATCGAAACTTTTTATCTTAGAGAGATGGTAATTATACCCGTGCAAACTTATGGATGTCCGCAGACGATGGGGCTACTTGGAGAAAAATATTTTCGAAGCAGGCAATAGTAAGGGCACAGTCGTTTAGCGCGGACGGGTCTAAGATAGTATTAGGACCTTATGGATCACCGCATTTCTATATATCGACAGATGG
>JABZJU010000053.1 GCA_015257635.1 Nanosynbacter sp.
GACGAATTCCTAAACCATATAAAAATCGCTCTAATTCTGGACTTTTTTTATCAGCAATTGCCGAGATTAACTTTTGCGCAGAAATATCAGCAAACCGATCCAGTTCCAACAAATCATCCTTAGTGAGCGTAAAAATATCTGCTAGATCACCAACTAAACCATTATCAATTAGAATTCCCACATTCTTTTCGCCAAGCGTATCAATATCAAGCGCACCCTTAGACGCAAAATGCGCCAAAGCTCGTTTCAAAATTAGTGAACCACTAGAGCCCTTAACTCGATAAACAGCCTCGCCTTCCGGTCGCACAAATTCCAACTCCGGATATTGCCGTTTTAATTCTGCTTCATAATCAATTGGCTCAGAATTTGCAGGTCGCAATTCCTTCAAAACATTCTCAACTTGCGGAATAATATCGCCAGCTTTAAAAATCACCACAGTGTCGCCTCGTCGAATATCCAAACGCTCAATTTCATCAGCGTTATGCAAACTGGCGTGCTGCACCGTAGTTCCCGCCACTACTACTGGATCGAACACAGCCACCGGAGTCGCCGCGCCAGTTCGCCCAATGGAAATAACTATATCCCGAACAATCGTCGTAGCTTCTTCGGCTGCGTATTTATAGGCCACCGCTCCACGCGGATTTTTGCCAACCATTCCAAGATTATCATATATCTCTCGATCGTTAATCTTAATAACCAGCCCGTCCGTATTAAACGGCAAGTCATGACGCTTATCGCTCCACTCGTTAACAAATTTCATCACGTCGGACAAATTATCAAAAACGCTAGACTGCTGATTACAAGAAATCCCCAGCGCCGTCAAAGCCTCGTAAGCAAAACTATTCGTCGGAACTTCCGAACTATCATCGCGAATCACATCATATCCACGAAAATGCAACGGGCGCGCCGCCACCAGCGCAGGATCTAATTGACGAATTGTTCCCGCAGCCAAATTGCGCGGATTAGCAAATGTAGGCAACCCCAAAAACTCCTGCTTTTTGTTCAATTCTTCAAAGTCCCGTTTCAACATGACAATTTCGCCGCGAATCTCTGTCCGACCATGCAAAAAATTCTTAAAACCAGCCGACTCATGCAGTCGAAGCGGCACATTCTTAATAGTCCGAACATTATTCGTTACATCTTCGCCAACAAAACTATCGCCACGCGTCACAGCTTGTGACAATACACCGTCGACATAAATCAACGCGCACGCCAAGCCATCCATTTTTATATCCGTAAAAAATTCATGTCGCTGACCTGGTATCAATTTATCAGTTCGCTCAATCCACGCCTCAACTTCACTTTTATTGAAAACGTCATTCAAACTAACCATTCGGCGCACGTGCTTTACTTTTTGAAAACCGTCGAGCAGCTTATTTCCAACTCGCTGCGTAGGACTATCGACAGTAATCAATTCTGGATGATCCGATTCAATTTTCTTCAGTTCATCCATCAGGCTATCATAAATCGCATCGCTCACACTCGGCTTATCTAAGGTGTAATATTCGTAGCTATAACGATTTAACAGGTCTTTAATTTCGTCAATTCTTGGTTTTTTTGGTGTCACTTTCAACCACCTTTCTGTAGAACAAATATACATATACAGAAATCATAATTATCGTTACGTAAAGTAAAATCAAACCAGTTGTTGGGACAATTGGCAGCCAGTCGATGCCGCTAATCCATCCCTTCAGCGCGCCGTCAAGCAGAATTACCGGTATCAGAACAACCGCCCACAAAAGCACAGACAGAACAACAGCCCACGCAAATCTCAGCAAAATCCTTAGTCTTCGCCCCGTCACAATATCACCCGACAAACGCAGCGCGTGAAACGGATACATTCCCGGCAATGTTACGATGATCATCGCAAAAACCGTAGAAGTCGCCCAATATACAGACATAGCCACTATCAGAATCGCCGCACCGCCAGCCGCCATCAGAATCGGCGTTTGATTTAACACTCCCGAAGCATTAAGCGCGCTATAAATAATCACCGCCACTGCCGCCGGCACCATTTGAATCAAGAAAACTCCAATGACAATTATTAGCGCAATTATGGGCGATCCAGAACTATACAAACCGTCGCGCATTTTCGGTTTTTTACCAATTAAAATAGCTCGCGTTAGCCAAACGGACGACAGCCAAGTTAATAGCCCCAGAAAAATTCCCGCCGCTTGCTGAACATTTCCACCAGCCGTTCCACTACCGGAAATATAGCTAACCGCAACGCCAGAAAATAGGCTAATTGTTGTATAAATTCCGCCGAATCCATTCGACTCAGCCTGATTCATCACGTCTTTAAGTTGTTGGTATGTATCTTGCGACATGACGCTGGCTAAGGCAAACGTCAATATCGACATAACGATAATTAACGCCAAAAAAGTTTTCTTATTGCGCCACACTAGACGGCAAGCTTCGCTAGTCAGCGACCAATATCCTGGAATTTTAAGATCTCGTTGATAATCTCGTCGCTTAGTTAACCGAAAACTACGATGAGGGCGACGCTGCAGAAAATTACGCCGCTGCTGATTCAATTTACTAAAGTCACGTTTAACACCAGACCACGCACTTTTTTTATGATCAGCATTTGGCTTCTTAGGATTCTTGACTACTCGTTTTTTGGAGGTTTTCGTTGCCATAATTACATCTTTGTTGCGTTATTTCTCAATCTTGCAATTCTGTCTTCTAGCGGTGGATGAGTACTAAATAGTTTTGAGAAAAATCCGGGCTTCAAAGGATTATTCATGAACAAATTGGCAGTGGAAGAACTTTGTTTTTGCATTGGTCTGCCGTATTGACGTAATTTTTCCAGCGCGCTCGCTAGCCCTTCAGTGTCTCGCGTTAATAATACACCCGAAGCATCCGCCAGATATTCACGCTGCCTACTGACTGCCAGCTGGGTTATCGTTGCCAAAAGCGGCGCCAATATAACCACGATCAGCCCGAGAGCATAGACAATAGGATTAACATCCCTATCACGGTCGTCACTATAAAACATCATCCTAAGCGCCAAATCTGCAAATAGCCCAATTGCGCTAACCAAACCAAAAGCAATCATACTCACACGGATGTCGTAATTTCGCACGTGACTCATTTCATGCGCCATAACCGCCTCCAGCTCACGCTTGTCCATAATATCCAAAAGCCCAGTAGTTGCACCAACAATTGCATGATTTGGGTCGCGACCAGTCGCAAAAGCGTTTGGAGCTGGATCATCGATAATATAGACTTTCGGCATCGGCATGCCAGAAGCGATAGACAAATTTTCCACCACTCGCCAAAGTTCAGGAGCGTCATTTTTACTAATTTCCTGAGCGCCAGTCATCATCATAGCCAACTTGCCAGCTATAAAATATTGCAACCAAGTATATAACATTGCACATATAAAAATGACGAGCGCCAATGAATAGCTATCAGTTGCCGCTCCAATAAACAGACCAATAATTCCAATAATTATCACAAAGACCGACATTATCAATATTGTGTTGCGTTTGTTTTGAGAAACTGCATTGTACATATGTTAATTATACCAAAAATCGCCCGCTAAAAATAGGCGAGCGATTTTCATTTCAAGGTTCAATTAGAACTTTACTTCAACTGGATTTTCGACGCTTGCACGGTCTTCAACGTCAAAGAATTCTTTAGATTGGAAGCCAAACATTCCTGCGATTATATTTGTTGGGAAAGTTTGGATCTTCGTATTCAGGTCGCGAACGCCACCGTTGTAGAATCGGCGAGCTGCTTGGATTTTATCCTCAGTATCAACCAATTCTTGTTGTAATTGTAAGAAGTTTTGATTTGCTTTCAATTCTGGGTAAGCCTCAGATACGGCAAACAAGCTCTTCAACGCGCCTTCTAAAGCATTTTCAGCCTTAGCGGTTTCAGCCACGCTGCCGGCATTCATAATTGCTGAACGAGCTTCTGCAACCTTCTCAAACACTTCTTTTTCATGTGTAGCGTAGCCTTTTACTGAATTGACCAAATTTGGAATCAAGTCAGTTCGGCGCTTTAGCTGAACAGTAATGTCGCTCCATGCCTCTTCTACGCGGTTGCGCAACACAACTAAACCATTGTACGCACCGATTACAACTCCTACGAGTACTAATAAAACTACCACTGTAACAATAAGTACAATTACCAATGGACTCATTCCTTACCTTTGTCCCTTTCCTATTCAATATTATTTTCTTTACAACTTTGGTGCGCAAGGCGGGAATCGAACCCGCACGACTTTTGGTCAAGGGATTTTAAGTCCCTCGCGTCTACCAATTCCGCCACTCGCGCTTATTTATATACAGTCCAGACGTCTACACGCTAGACTGCTTATATTATACTATATTCACTAAGTAAAGTGTACAATTTCGCAAAATAAAAAATAGCCCAATACTCAGGACTATTTATCAAAAATTGGAGGCACGTACGAGAGTCGAACTCGTCTAAAAGGTTTTGCAGACCTCTGCGTAACCGCTCCGCCAACGCGCCACTTCACTCATTATATCAAACTATAATTGTTCTTTGAACATTTCATAGAACTCGCCACGTTTAGCAATTAATTCGCTGCACGACCCCTGCTCGACAATTCGGCCATCTTTCATGAAGTAAATCAC
>JABZJU010000054.1 GCA_015257635.1 Nanosynbacter sp.
AGGTTAAGTCCTTCAACGAGCGCAACCCTTGTGAATAGTTGTATTTTTCTATTCAGACTGCCCCGGTAACGGGGAGGAAGGAGGGGATGATGTCAGGTCAGTATTTCCCTTACATCCTGGGCTAGAAACGTAATACAATGGCTAGTACAATGCGCAGCGAAGCCGTGAGGTGAAGCAAATCGCACCAAAGCTTGTCCCAGTTCGGATTGGAGGCTGAAACTCGCCTCCATGAAGTCGGAATCGCTAGTAATCGCAGGTCAGCAAACTGCGGTGAATACGTTCCCGGGTCTTGTACACACCGCCCGTCAAGCCATGAAAGTGACCAACACCCGAAGTCCGATTCGTCGGCCTAAGGTGGGGGGCATGATTGGGGTTAAGTCGTAACAAGGTATCCGTACCGGAAGGTGCGGATGGATTACCTCCTTTCTAGGGAGTAAATATGCCAATCTGTCGAGTAATCACAGATTGAGCTAGGTCGGTCTCGTAGATATGCTGAGCTTACATATTTACAATAGTCCTTCTAGGACGAGACAAAGTTCAACCTTTTATTTTATATACTGAGATGAATTGCACAATTAAGTTGTTAAGCGGAAAAGTCCCATTGAGGGGCTTTTTTGTTATAATATAATTATGACCTCCAAGCTGAAGCTTAAGAATTTAGTCCTAATGTCAATTATTGTTATTACACTACTCGCCAGTCTGCTGATTTTATTTATGAATTATTCTCCTAATACAACAAAAAATGATCATCCTGAAGCTAATGAAACTAAGCCGGTATCAGATAAAAACTCAAAGAAACTAATCGATTCGGCAATGGAAAATAAGCAAAAACCATCAGAAAATCAGCCGGAAAAATCGCCAAAATCAGCTCAGAAACAGGAGAGTTCTATCGAAAATTTACATGGCGTGGCTATCGGTGCAAGGTATAAGCTCAATATAAAACCGCAACTTCAGCAAAAATGGTACTTTTGCACTCCAACAACAGTGAGTATGATGTTGTCTGCTCGAAATATTGTAGCAAATCAGACGATATTGGCTCAGGAAATGGGAACCTACGAGCCATTTGGGACCCATAATCGCGATGCGATAAGAGTTTTGAATAAACATATGTTTGGTTACGAGCTGCCGCAAGCAGGTCAAGCGGGCTATCGGCTAGAAACGGTAAAAACAGTCGATCAGAAAACGATTGAACTATTTAAGCAAAGGCTTATTAAGAACACTAAAGACGGTTATCCAATGTACTATACGATTAATCCGGCAAAAGTATACCCGGGCGCAAATAATTCCGAGCACAATGTTGCTGGCGCTGGCTATATTGCGACGCCAGACGGCACAGATGTGGCACTTATTTACTACATTGATCCATATCCTAATTTTCAGGATCCAGTATATGGCGGATTGAAGGTAATGACGCCTGAAGAGTTGCTGCAAGCGACAGTTGGTGTGAGCGAACCGAATTATGCCTGGTAGTTCAGTTGTTTCCACCTTTAAATAACATATCTAATACAATTCCGAGTAGTAGTGGAGCTATATTAGTCATACATATAAACCCTACACCTATAGATATAAGACCATATAGGCGATATTTTTCGTAATCTGCTATACCAGAGCCCATATTATCTGCTATTTGACGATGGAAACGCAAAAACACAACAGATGCGATTACGATAAATAAACCGCCAATAAACCATCCAAAGTTAAATTCGTATTTCATAAATTAATTATATTATACTATTGATTATTTTTACAGCCTAGTATACAATATATTGAGTATAAGGGGCGTTAGCTCAGTTGGCTAGAGCACCTGCTTTGCAAGCAGGGGGTCCGGGGTTCGAGTCCCCGACGCTCCACCATTAATATTATTATGGGGCAGACCAGGTTTCTATCTGGAATGCTCCACCACGATGACATTATGTAATCGTGGGCGATTAGCTCAGCTGGTTAGAGCGCGTCACTGATAATGACGAGGTCGGAGGTTCAAGTCCCTCATCGCCCACCATATTTTTTAATATGGGCGCTTAGCTCAGTTGGCTAGAGCATCTCGTTTACACCGAGAGGGTCGGGGGTTCGAGTCCCTCAGCGCCCACCAATCATAGATAGTCAGGATTATCGCCGAGTAGGCGATTTTTTGTTTACAAGCAACCTTACTTAATAAAGCATAGATAGCTATACTCTTAGAATATGTATAAGCGTATTATTAAGCCGATATTATTTTTATTAACACCAGACTTTACGCACAAACTCATTATTTTTTGTGGACGCATAGCGCAAACATTTTTCCCCATTAGATGGATTATTTGTAAGTTATGGAGCTTCCAAGATAAGTCGCTACAGCAGGAAATTGATGGAGTTGTATTTAATAACCCAATAGGACTGTCAGCAGGATTTGATAAAAACGTACAGCTGTCGCCTTTAATGGAAGACGTTGGATTTGGGTTTGCTTCTGGTGGATCCGTGACTATGGAGCCGAGAAGAGGAAATCCTCGACCATGGTTTCATCGATTACCGAATACTAAATCTGTAGTTGTGTATGCTGGCATGCCAAATTACGGGCTAGATAAGATTAGTAATTATATTGAATTAAACAGACCTAAAGTTAAATCAATGCCGACGGTTGCGTCTGTAGCTGTCATTGCTGATAAATCCACGAAAGACAAATTTGGGCCAGTCGTTTCGGAAGAATATATAATTCGGGACGTAAAAAAAGCGGTTAGTTATATCGTAGAAAACAGCTTGGCTAGTGTTATAGAGATTAATATCTCTTGTCCGAATGCTGGCAAGGAGCCGTTTATCTATGCCGATACACTAGAGACTTTATTAAGCGAATTAGATTCTGTAGAGAGAAATGTTCCTTTCTGGGTTAAAATGCCACATTTGTATGATCTGAAGCAATTCGACTCGTTATTAAAGGTTATTGTTGAGCATAATATTCAGGGTGTAACGGTCGCTAATTTAATAAAGGATCGTGAGAAGGTAGATCTTAAAGATCCTTTGACTGATGACATTAGGGGTGGATTAAGCGGCGAACCTACTCGCGCACATAGTCTAGAGTTGATTAGGCATGCGTATAAAAACTATGGAGATAAACTGACTATTATTGGTGTTGGCGGAGTTTTTTCGGCCGAAGATGCATACGCTAAGATTAAGGCAGGCGCTAGTCTAGTTGGGCTTATAACTGGACTGTTTTTCGAAGGTCCGCAGCTAATTGGGCGAATGAATCGCGAGTTGCTTCAGTTGCTAAAAAATGACGGTTTTTCTAGTATTTCTGAGGCGATTGGCGCTGATTTTAATAAAAAGCAAAAAAAGTCGAAAAAACTTTGAAAAAACCCTTGCAAAAGAATCTCAGCTGCTGTATAGTTAATTACTAGTTAAGCGAATGTTCAAACGAACCTCTGGCAATAC
Source organism: Nanosynbacter sp. (assembly GCA_015257635.1). Classification (GTDB taxonomy): domain Bacteria; phylum Patescibacteriota; class Saccharimonadia; order Saccharimonadales; family Saccharimonadaceae; genus Nanosynbacter. The sequence goes on from JABZJU010000054.1 coordinate 3,403, forward strand.
ACTGCAAAACGTGCGAGGGCAGTGAGAAAACATCTGAGTGTAGATAGATTTGTCAATTTATTGACTTGTCGATTGTGCACTCAAATGTGTGAGGCACTGATCATTAACAATTTGAGAGTAAAAGAAATTGAGTTTTTAATTGACGGTAGTAGTAATTGCAAAGTAGCAACTACTAGTTAAGTCAATGCATAAAAAGGTACTCAAGGGCGCTAAATGGATGCCTAGACGTATATTACCGATGAAGGACGTGGAAGACTGCGATAAGCTTCGGGAAGCTGTCAACAAGCTTTGATCCGGAGATCTCCGAATGGGGAAACCCAGCATGAGTCATGTCATGTTGCCACTTGCTGAACACATAGGCAAGCGAGCGGGAACCATCTGAACTGAAACATCTTAGTAGGATGAGGAAGAGAAAGTAAATAACGATTGCGAAAGTAGTGGCGAGCGAAATCGCAACAGCCCAAACCTTTTAAGTTTTTGCCTATTAATTTAGGCAAATAAGTTGATAGACGAATACTTATAAGGGGTTGTGATATTACATATGACCAAGTCAGAGAATTTGATTCATTCAAATAATCTGATTTGCGATAACTGGCTATCAACAGTTAGTAAGGTAAGAAATCGGCGTGGTTAGTAGAATAGTTTGAATGACTAGCCAAAGAACGTGAAAGCCGTGTATATGAAAACGACGCTGACCTTATGTATGTTTTATCGAGTAGGACGGGGCACGAGAAACCCTGTTTGAATCTGGCTGGACCACCAGCCAAGGCTAAATATAATATACGATCGATAGTGAACTAGTACAGTGATGGAAAGGTGAAAAGAACCCCGGGAGGGGAGTGAAATAGATCCTGAAATTTAGTGCCTACAAGGAGTCGGAGCCGGCTTGTCCGGTGACGGCGTGCTTTTTGTAGAACGATCCAGCGAGTTAATTTTTACAGCGAGGTTAAGTCAATTGACGGAGCCACAGTGAAAGCGAGCCTGAATAGGGCGATTAAGTTGTAAGGATTAGACCCGAAACCGGGTGACCTAACCATGAGCAGGTTGAAGCCACTGTAACAGGTGGTGGAGGACCGAACCAGGATACGCAGCAAAGTGTTTGGATGACTTGTGGTTAGCGGTGAAATGCCAATCGAACTCGGAGATAGCTGGTTC
>JABZJU010000055.1 GCA_015257635.1 Nanosynbacter sp.
ATTGTCCTGGGATGTGGAATTGCGCTGGATTGAAGTCTGCGTTTTGAGCTGGCTGAGTTGGCATCGCAGTGATCGGTGCAGGCGCTGGGGCTTGCGGAGCGGCTACTGGCTCAGGAGCCACCCCTAATGGTGCAATCTGTGGCAATCCATTTACATCAACACCCGTAGGCGCTGGCGGCATCGGCGGCAAGGCACCGAAATCCGGCATTGCTGGCGGCATCGGCAAATCAAAGCCTGGTATGTTATTTTCAGGATTTGTTATTGCTGGCTCAATTGGTGCAATCGGCTGACTCGGAGCTGGCGCTACTGGATTATTCAATTGATTCGTGTCGTTAGTAATTGCCGAAATAATTGACTCTTCAGATTGCGGCGCAACAGGTATCGTCGACAATTTTTGCTCAGCGGCGTTAGTTGTAGCGAATGGATCAATCTTTGGTGGTTCATCAGACGCGCCCATAGCCGCATTTAACGGAGTATCGCCAAACGACGGCGTATTATCACCCACATATTTACCGTGCGTTAAGATGGTTTTATTTTGATCGCTAGCCAATTCCCTAATCTTATCCTCGGCAGCCTGTGTAGTCGTTGCGTTCAGAGTGCCACCCATCAGCGGAGTTTCCTCAAAAGAAAGTTCGCCCTTTGAAACTATTTTTTCACTAGGCTTTTCTTCCTCGACTTGTGACTCCTCCTTTATTGGCTCAATTTTAGCCAATTTCTCTTCGGCAATCCTAGCAGACTCTTCTTGCTTTTCCTTTGCTGTTTGTTCGGCTACTTCATCAACATCGCCCTTCTTTTCGTGGCTAATCGACAAAGTTCCGTCCGCGTGTACAGTTTCCTCATCTTTCTCCGCTTCTTCAGTCTTATCCTCTGAAGCTTCTTCTTTTTCTGGAGATTTTTCTTCGATCTTTTCAATCTTCTGCGGCTTGTCCTCTACTTCGCTCTCTGCAATCTTTGAAACCACCAATTGCTGATTTGCGCCAGCTGCCATAAGTTCTGCGGCCGTGGTCATAACCTTTGATGATGTATTTCCATTACTAAACCTATCAGTTACCGCCACAATTCCCGTAAGCAAAGCCGTCGCCATCTGCTCGTCCAGAGTTACCTTTGGCGTTTTCAGGTCGTCAAGCAATTCCACAACCATTTCACTCACACCACTCGCGTTAGATTCGTGCCAATCAACAGAACCCAGACCACTCTTTACATCGCCCGCTGTTATAGCTACAACCGTAGCATCGTGCAGAATCTTACCGTGAGCCGTTAAGGCCGTATCAATACTTTCACTATTTTCAACATTTAGCGCCAAAACTAGCTCAACGTTATAATCGCCCTGTGAAAATTCCAAGTCTTTATCGGTAATTGTCGTACGATATGGCGTAATAAAAATCTTCACCGCGTCATCAACAACTTTATAGCGTAAATGATCAGCCTTCTCTTTATCTAAAGCAATAATAAAATCACGTAAAGAATCTGCGGTCTGCTCAAACGTCTTATCAGGATTCAAGAACGTAATTGCTGGCGGAATGTCGCCACTAAACACAGCCGTAGCGTGCTTCCCTAATTTATTGAGGAAAATCGTCAATCCTAATGCTGCCGACAATTCGTCGACTGACGGACTAGAACTCACCGTCACTAAAATATTAGTTACATCCTTGATGCTCTGGATTACTTTTTGCTTTGCTGATCCGTTTGACATGATTTTTCCTATGTTTGTTTTTTGTAATTACGCTTGGCATCACTATACCATAAGCAGTACCATAAAGTCAATATCTAAGCCACCTCTTTACAATTTATGCTATTTTCTGTATAATTCTTCCTGATTAGCGATACAAATCTATAGAGGTAAAGGAGAAACATGCCAATCATCAAATCCGCCATCAAGCGTGCTAAACAAACCCTAAAGCGCCGCGAGCGAAACATCAGCATTAAAAAAGACATTAAGACTGCTGTTAAAGCTTTCTCTGCAGAACCAAGCGCAAAAACTCTTGCTGCAGCACAAAGCGAAATCGACACCGCTGTTAAAAAAGGCTTGATTAAGAAAAACACTGCTGCTCGCCGAAAGAGCGCATTGAGCAAAATTGCTAAAAAAGCAGGCGTTACATTAGAGGCTGCTGCTAAAAAACCAGCCGCAAAACCAGCAACAGCTAAAAAAGCTCCAGCAAAGAAGCCAGCTGCTAAGAAATCTGAAAAATAATCTGTAAAGATTACTAGAAAATACCCCGGAATTAACTGGGGTATTTTTATTTAACATCAGTCGACTAATCGACTCGCCAATTTATATACCTGTTTAATTTCTCTGCTCTCTAATTTCCAGCTGCTGAGCTCCATTTTAATCAACTCTGGAAATTTCTTGCTAATATCTCTCAAAGCATTTCCTGCCGACTTTCTAACATATTCACTGGAATCTTCTTTTAATGCAGCAATTAGTCTAATGGCTTCGCTCGGATTTTCCCTGAAATATGGTCGACTCGTCCATATTCTTAGTCCCTCCGTTACGGCTCTCCTTGTATTTGGATTATTGTTTTTAACCATTCATCAATTATTGGAAGTGCTTTTTCATATCCTATTTTCTTGCAAAATTCATCAAATGCCTTTGCCAATACTTCCTGAACTCTCCAATTGTCATCTTTGGAAACTTCATCTCGCATAAATGCCAGAATATCATTTTGTTCTGATAAGTATCCAAAAAGAAATACACCATACATCCTTACTTGATATGTGTCAGATTTATAAGCTAAAAACGCCAACTTCTTGATATGTTCATTAGCATTAGATTTATAATCGGTTAAGGCTCTTTTTTCTTCCTATTTGAAACCATTTTCTATCAAAGAAAATTCTTTTTCTAAACTCGCAATATATTCTTTTACGCGAATATCATCCATAAAATCCAGCAACCTCCCTATTCCTTGGTGTATTTTCCAATTCCAACCAGCGCCGCCTCCACAAGCAACCACGGATTTACAGAAGTTGTTTTCATTTGCAAGTCCGCCCGAAGCAGCGCATCATTTATCCTCTTCAGTTTTTCCTTATCGATACCTTTTGCTGAAGACGCCAATTTTCGTAAAACATACGGACTAGCCGAAAAATCCGAAGCCACCAACTTACTGTCGCCGTCAGCCAAAACCAACGCCGTCAAGTTAGTTGCCTGCGAAGCGAGCAACCCCATTGTCTGATAAGCGCCGTCAACGCCACTTTCCGACTCCAAATAGCTAATTATATCGTGAACTTTATCATAATCACCCGCCAGCGCCGAAACAAACAAATCAAATATATTTTCCGTCCTCCCTAGAGGTATGAAGTTGTCAATTAAATCATCTGTCACTTTTTCCGTCAGCGCCAATTGATCCAAAAAGTTGCTCAGTCGCAACTGATCAAATCCCAAGCGATCAACAATTATCTCTGCTTGATGATTCGTTAATTCACACCTACGAGCCTTCGTCTCCGCTACACACCACTTTAAAAGCTGCGATTTTTGACGATCGCTAAGCGGTGAAAATTCCTGAACTTTGGCATTTTTCTGCAGCCACTTATACGTTTTCGTTCGCTTATCAATTTTATCTTCCACCAAAATAATTGTCCTGTCATCATCAAACTTCATATCTGGAAGTTGCGACCAAACCTCAGAATTTTCGCCTAGTTTTGAAATCAAATACACCGACGAGTTCATAAACAGCGTCTGCCCAATTGCTATTTCCTGCATTCCAGCCAGCGTCAAATCTTCGCCATCATGTCGCGCCGCTTTTTCATTGCCGATCAGCTTAGCAATTGCCCGCCGTTTCTCGAATTCATTTTCGCCGTAAAAAAGGTAAATCACTTCGCCTCCACTTGGCAAACTGGACAAATATGCGTACCGCGTCCAGAAACCTTCATCTTTACAATCTCTTGGTCAGGATGTCGATGGCACGGCTGACCTTCCCGACGAAATACGTGCGCAAACGACAAATAATTACCCTTCCTGCCTTCAGCGTCAACATAATTTTTATCCGTCGAGCCGCCCTGATCAATACTCAATTGCAAAATCTGGCGCAGTTCGTTAAACAAATCTTCCAATTGGTCATCGCTAACATTTCTAACGCGCGTTTGAGGGTGAATTTTCGCAGCCCACAGAGCTTCATCAGCATAAATATTACCAACTCCAGCGATCACCGACTGATCAAGAAACGCCGGCTTTATCATCGAATTTTGCCGACGACGAATTCGCTTAATAAAGTCACCCGCCTCAGTTTTTTTATCAAGCGGTTCCGGCCCAACCTTTTGCATAAATGGCAAATTTTCTATCTCATCGGTCGGCATCAATTTCATCCAGCCGAACTTACGCTGATCATTAAAAAACAGGTGCGAACCATCCGCAAAATCAATTTGTACTCGTGTCGATCTATCAGGCAATTCACCAATCAAACTATCATTCGGATGACCGCCAGCAAAACTATTAGCCCCACGAAAAATCAATTGCCCAGTCATCTTAAGATGTATCACCAGCGAATAACGCGTATCAAGATCAATCATCAACACTTTTGCGCGACGTCGCACCGCCGTTACGTGCGCAC
>JABZJU010000056.1:0-392 GCA_015257635.1 Nanosynbacter sp.
AGAAAACATTAAAATCGCCCGCTCCATCTGCCAAACCTTCGTTCATTGCTCAAAAAAAGTCTCCGTTGAAATTTTCAATTCATTCACACCGGCGGCGGATAATTTTTGCCAAACATCTCTAACAAACGGCAAACTTCCGCAGACCAAAAAATGCGCATCTTCTGGCGTTTCGTGAACAATTTTTTCCACATTAAATCGACCATTAAACCAACCGTCTTTTTCTTCAACTTGCTGGCGGGTACTGAACTTCTTCACTTTAATGTTTGACGTCGCTAGCTCATTTCCAAAAACCATATATTCTGGAGATTTTTGACTAAAATATAAAAACGTCGGCTGGCTAGAACTTGCCATAACGCTCCAAATTGGACTAAGTCCGCAGCCCGCAGCAATTC
>JABZJU010000056.1:402-4281 GCA_015257635.1 Nanosynbacter sp.
GACTTTCTGTTTGCGGATTAAAATCGCCGTAAGCGTGGCTAATTTGTAATTTATCGCCAACATTCCGTGAACATAAATAGCTAGAAAATTCACCGCCAACATTCTTCACAGTAATTGATATTAGCTCATCGTCAGGAGTAGAAGAAATGCTATAAGCCTTCCCTTCGCGCACACTACTACCATCAATAAAAACCGTAATATATTGTCCGGCGGTAAAGTCGAACGGTCGCGCAAAATATAACGTCTTCACTTCAGGATTTTCCTGACGGACGCGCACAACTTCAACCTCTAATGAATCACGCATTCTCCAACGTACCTTTCCATTATTTTCTGAGCTTCTCTAAATTCTTCGTCAGTAAAAGTGTGGTAATTCGCAAACTTTGGACTAATTGTCGTGCCAGTGCGAAAATGTTGTAAGGCAAATCTCTTCGCGCCCTTAACTAGCTCGCCAATCTTCTCAAAATCGCTAACCCCCAATTGCTCGCGGACAATTGTCGTACGGAATTCGTGATCAATTCCCGAATTAATCATCAACCTAACATTCTCCTTGATTGCTTCCAAATCAATCGGTCGCGCCGCAATCTCAACATATTTTTCCAGCGGACCTTTTACATCCATCGCAATAAAGTCAATCAGCCCTTCTTCGACCATTCCGCGAACTATATCTGGATGCGTGCCGTTGGTATCCAATTTAATATCAAAACCAAGTTTCTTAATCATCCGACATAACTCCGGCAAATCTTCATTTACCGTTGGCTCACCGCCAGAAATCACCACGCCGTCCAGTCGACCAACTCGCGATTTTAGAAATATCATCACTTCATCAACTGGAATACTCGGTGCCAACCGTTCAGGTAAAACTAGTTCAGGATTATGACAATAGCCGCACCGCATATTACAGCCAGAGAGAAACAGAGCTGCCGCCACATGCCCTGGATAGTCCACGAGCGACAGCTTCTGAATTCCACCAATTGATACCTTAAGCTGCCGCGACGGCACTAAGTCGCTGGTGTTCGGCGGCATTGTCATAATGTTCCCTCATTTCAAATTCCGCTTGCTTACCCTTATTCCATTGAGAAACTGGACGCAAGAAACCAACCACACGTGAGTAAACTTCAGTTGTTTCTCCACACTTTGGACACTCTGGATGCTCACCAACAATATAGCCGTGATTCTTACAAATTGAGAAGCTTGGACTGAACGTAAAGTATGGCAATTTGTAATTTTCACAAATCGTTTTCACCAATTTTTTCAAAGTTTGCGGATCGTCCATACGCTCACCTAAGAAGAAGTGAATCACCGTGCCGCCCGTGTACTTGGTTTGCAAATTGTCCTGAAGATCCATCAATTCAAACAAATCGTCCGTGTAATTAACTGGCAAGTGGCTAGAGTTGGTATAGAACGGACATTTAACTTCCGCGCCAATTCCATTAGCAAAATGCGCTCGATCTGGAAAGCTGGCTTTATCAAGCTGCGCCAATCGATACGTCGTGCCTTCAGCTGGCGTTGCCTCAAGATTGTAATTATTGCCAGTTTCCTTTTGATACTCCACTAAACGATCGCGCATAAAATCAAGAGTTTTCTCAGCAAAAGCCTTACCTTTTTCCGTGCCAATATCAACGCCTAGTAAATTAAGCGCCGCCTCGTTCGTGCCGATCAAACCGATAGTTGAAAAATGGTTCTTCCAATATTGATTGAAACGCTGTTTAATGTTTCGCAAATAAAACTTGGTGTACGGATACAAATTAGCGTCGGTCAATCGCTCCAAAACTTTACGCTTGGTTTCCAAACTGTCCTTTGCCATATCCATAAGTTCAGCCAACCCCTTAAAGAATTCTTTTTCGTTCTTAGATTTTAGCGCCAGTCGTGGCAAGTTTATCGTTACCACACCGACCGAACCAGTCATTGGATTTGAGCCGAACAAGCCACCGCCACGATATTCCAATTGACGATTATCAATACGCAATCGACAGCACATCGAGCGCGCATCTTCTGGATCCATGTCAGAATTAATGAAGTTTGAGAAGTACGGAATGCCGTATTTAGCGCTAGCCTCCCACAAACTTTCAATCACCGGATTGTCCCAATTAAAATCTTTAGTAATATTAACCGTTGGGATTGGGAAGGTAAAGACTCGACCATTAGCGTCACCCTCAGAAAGAACCTCCAGCAGCGCCTTGTTTAGCATATTCATTTCTTCTTGATATTCGCCATAAGTCGTGTCCTGCATTTCGCCACCAATAATCACTGGATTATCTGCCATATGCTTTGGACATTCAAGGTCAAGTGTAATGTTAGTAAACGGCGTCTGAAAGCCAACACGAGTCGGCACATTAACATTAAAGACGAATTCTTGAATAGCCTGTTTTACTTCTTCATAGCTCAATTTGTCGGCACGAATAAACGGCGCCAATAGTGTGTCAAAATCAGAAAAAGCCTGCGCACCAGCCGCTTCGCCCTGTAATGTATAAAAGAAGTTCACGACTTGACCAAGCGCTGATCGGAAATGCTTAGCTGGCTTAGAGGCAACCTTACCAGCCACGCCAGTAAATCCTTCTTGTAATAAGTCAGTCAAATCCCAACCAACACAATAAACGCTTAGCAAGTTAAGGTCGTGAATGTGCAAGTCGCCTTCTTTGTGAGCTTGCCCAATCTTCGATGTATAAATTTTATCCAGCCAGTAAGTCTTCGTAATCTCCGCTGAAACATAGTTATTCAAACCCTGAAGACTGTAGCCCATATTAGAGTTTTCATTAACTTTCCAGTCCAAATTTTCCAGATATTTATCAATCAAATCAACGTGTGCATTAGAGGTAATTTCGCGCAATTTTTTATGCTGATCGCGGTAAATAATATATGCCTTTGCAGTCTTCTTAAAATTAGAGTCAATCAACGCATCCTCAACAATGTCCTGAATATCTTCAACGCTTGGTAGACGCTTTTGGTTACGAGTTTCCAAAACACCCAAAACCTTGTCGGTCAATTCAACTGCTTGAGCGGCGTCAAATTCACCAGTTTCCAGTCCTGCTTTTTCAATTGCTTTTTCAATTTTTTTCCGATCAAATTTAGCAGTTCGACCATCGCGTTTTTTAATTGATTTATACATTCCCCCTCCTTGTTTATAAAAATAGCAAACTAGCCCAACCTCTCCAGTGGGTACATGTTGCAAAAAACGTTATTTATTTTCTAAAACACCATATGTAGTGCTTAATATTGAATATACACGCGATATATAGCGTCTGTCAATGAAAGTACATTGTATTATTTACATACGAGGCGCGGAAGTATTTACTCCCTCTGATAATACCAAAACGTCGCGGTGAATCAGATCGACAATTTCTGCCTGAGACAACTGTTCACCGATTCGCTGCTCGCCTGGCACATTCAAAACATCTTGATCTTTCCACCACTGGCGCATTTCTGATTCGCCAAATTCATGAGCGTTTGGCTTGGTAGCGTGGCGGCGCACCGTTTCCTCAAACGATACGTCAAAATAATAAATCAGTTTTTCACCCTGAAAATCATCCAGCAGCTGGCGCAGCATCGCGCCGTATTTTTTATTACTCAAAATACCCTCCAAAATCACCGTATAGCCAACATTATTGCCATACATACATAGATCGTAAATCAACTGAATCGCCGGATTGCTTTCGCTATCTTTCACGCGCAGTATTTCCCGGCGCACCACATCCTGTGACACCAACATCGTGCCGTAGCCTAGTTGACGCTGGAGTAAGCGCGCCGTGCTGGTTTTGCCGCAACCAGAATTACCGCGAAGAATGATTAGCGGATGAGAGGCCGTCACATACGCTCCAGTAAATCATAAGCAACAGCCGCTGATAACGCCTGCATTTGACGAAGATTATCACCCGGCTTGAG
>JABZJU010000057.1 GCA_015257635.1 Nanosynbacter sp.
CGTCAATTTCATCACAATGCCGCCGCCAGCTTGCCAGCAAGAGCCAGCTTTTCCAGTTTTTATAGCAATTAGCATACGCTCCAATTGAGAACCCAGTAACGACACATCATAATGTCGTAAAACGTAATAATATAGCAATTCTTGTGCGACATTATCATCTATCATCGTCAAAAAATACCGACTAAGCACTTCTCCATCAAACTTCTCTATTTCCTGCTCAATTTCCCCTCTTAATTCTCTCTGTTTTCGCCACGCCTCATATATTCCAAGCTTCTGGTATTCATCAAGTTCACGATTTATCTTGCGCCTAAATTTATTTCTCTGATACAAGTCGCTTTGATTTGTCTCATCTTCACACCATTCCAATTTCTGACGAATCGCATATTCATAAATTCTCTGCTTCGTCCAGCTATTCATCGGCCTAACTATTTGACTATCACTCATCCCCGCCAAGCCTCGCCACCTGGAGCCACGCTTAAGATTCATCGCTACAGTTTCAATAATGTCATCTCGATGATGCGCTGTCACTATCACGCCATCAAAATCCGTCGCCACGCCACGCAAAAATTCATAACGCCTTTGGCGCGCCAATTCTTCGCTAGCATCAGCCCCCAACTTTTCACGCCGACAAACAAATTGTATTTTATATCTATCAGCTAAAGCCTCGACAAATCTAGCATCACTCGCCGAATCCTCACGAATTCCGTGGTCAAAATGAGCGACCACCAAATCTTTTTCCGTTCGCGACATCAAATCCAGCAAAACTACCGAATCAATCCCACCACTGACTGCGATAATATATCTCACACATCCATTATCTCACAATTTACCTAAAACGTATTTGGCAAATTTTATACTATCTGTTACAATCAATGCAGTGTGGCACCGTAGCTCAGCTGGTTAGAGCGCAGGACTCATAAGCCTGAGGTCGGTGGTTCGGGTCCACCCGGTGCTACCAGAAATTATCTTTCCTCGTCAATACGACGGGGAATTTTTTATAGATCCTGAATTAAATTAGCTCAAGCTCTTCAGATTGAACGCCATCCAAAGCCGCCAATCGTCGTGACACAAAACTATCCAATTCCCATGAATTACGCTGACGCTCCCACGTTGCTAAATCCTTTTTTCGGGTTACTTCTAAAAATTCAGCTAATTCACTGGTATTGATTTCCATATTTTTCCTTTTTTGTGTTAATTATTTAACTGTCTTTATACTATCATAAATTTGACAAAAAAGCAATACCTTTTTCGGTCATTATTTACCTTTTCATTCCGCTTGTGGTACACTGGTAGAGAAGGATTTATACACAAAAATGACCCCTGTAACAATCTCATCACTGGCCGCCATAATTTTTGCAGCGATTATTCACGCTAGTTTTCAGCTTAGCGTCAGTGTTTTAACGTTACTTAGCGGACATTCAATTGGCAAAAAAACCGCCCAGAGAAAAATTTTTCGTATGAGCAACAGTTTTGTACTTGGAGTCGCAATGATTACCTTGTTACTTATCAGCTCAATTTCCTATTTCTTATCACTATTCATCCACCACGTCACCAGCGCAGAGCAACTCGTTGCCGCCGTCTCTTCAGGGATGATGTTTGGATTAGGAATCGCAATTTGGGCGTTCTACTTCCGACGACAACCAGGAACTTCATTATGGCTTCCACGCAATTTTGCAGAATATTTAAACAAGCGCACCAAAAAAACCAAAAATTCCATAGAAAGCCTTGCTCTGGGAATAATTAGCGTTATTGCAGAAATCATATTTATTATCGCGCCAATTATCGCCGCCAGTCTGGCTATTATCACCCTACCAAACCCTTTCTTGCAAATCATCAGCATAGCAATCTACGTCATCGTGTCCACACTGCCGTTATTTGTCGTTATCGTCTTGATCGGCAGCGGACGCAGCATCTCTAATTTACAACGTTGGAGAGAAGATCATAAGAGATTTTTGCAATTCGCCAGCGGTGGTAGCTTATTAATTTTGGCGGCATTCCTATTCGTCGACCGCGTTATTGGCGTCATTAGCTACGGAGGCAATTTATGGTAAAGCCAGGTCAAATTGACGTCATCAAACAAGGAAAGCGGCCACCAGAGGAGTTCAGTCCAGACAAGCTCCACAATTCCATAATTGCCACCTGCCTAAGCGTTCGTACGCCAGAAGGTCAAGCTCAAGACATTGCAAAAACCGTCACTCTGGGCGTTATGAATTGGTGCGAAACTCACCCAGAAATAACCTCTGCCGATATCCGCCGCCAAGCACAACGCATTATGAAAACTCTACATCCTGACGCAGCCTATTTATATAAAAATTATAAAACCATAATTTAGGAGATTTGATGTCGCAAAAACCAACTTTTGACTATGACTATATCGTAATTGGTAGTGGCGCTGGCGGTTCACCCGCAGCCAGCATATTAGCAAGTGCCGGAAAAAAAGTTGCTGTTGTAGAAAAATCAACATTCGGCGGGGAATCACCAAACTGGGGAGATGTACCAACTGGATTCTTAACTCACGCTCTTAACGTTTATCAAACAGCCAAAGATGCCGCTAAGTTTGGGCTGCGCACTAACTCGGTTGGGTATAATTACCCTTCTCTACTCTCCTGGAAAGACAAAGTTGTAAAGAGAACTGGAGCTGGCGGCAATCGCTATTATTACGAAAAACAAGGCATTAGTGTTTTTGCTGGCAATGCACATTTCTTGAGTCCGAACGAAATAGCCGTCAATCGCAGACACTTGTCCGCTCGCAAATTTCTCATTGCAACTGGATCTGATTGGCAAATTCCAGAAATACCTGGGTTAAGCGCCGCTTCTTATCACACTCCAAAAACTATTTTTAGCTTGAAGCGCCCACCAAAAACCATGTTCATTGTTGGCGCGGGAGCTACAGCACTAGAATTGGCGCACATCTTCTCCACCCTGGGAACAAAAGTTTACGTAGCAGAAAAATCGTCCAGAGTATTATCAACATTTGACCCAGAAGTCAGCACTTTGGTTACGAATGACGCAAAAAATCGCAATATTTCAATCTTAGCTCGCACTAAGATTATCGCTATACAAAAATCGTCCATACAAAAGCGCGTCACCTTTCTGCAAGGGCGAATAGAAAAATCTGTGCGCGTTGATGAGATTCTAATTGCCGACCAACAATTGCCTGCGACAGATTTAGGCTTAGAAAACGCTGGCGTAAAATATACCGAAAATGGCATTTTGGTTAATTCTTACCTGCAAACTTCCGCTCGGCATATTTTTGCCGCAGGAAATGTAACTGACGCCAATATCCAAACCCACACAGCTTTAGCGCAGAGTCGTATTGCGGCTCATAATTTGCTACATAATAATAAGATTAAATTCAATGATTCCCCACGCCTACAAGTTGCATTTACTCAGCCAGAAATAGCTCAAATTGGAATGAATGAATACGATTGTAAGGCGAAAGGAATAAGCGCAAAAATAGCAATTGTTCCGCTCACGACTACCGTACGCAGCAATATTACCGACCAGCGAATAGGTTTTGTGAAATTGATCGTTGATAAGAAGCGAGTTGTCGTAGGTGGAACAATCGTCGGACCGCACGCTAGCGATATGGCAGCCGAGCTAGCCCTGGCCGTTCGACATAAAATTACCAGCGAAGAACTAGCGTCCACTCCGCATTGTTTTACTTCTTGGTCAGAAGCCGTGCGAATTGCCGCTGGAAAACTTCTATAATTACCTCTGATGCGCTATAATAAGTCTCACGGGGGCGTAGCTCAGGGGTTAGAGCAGTCGGCTCATAACCGATTGGTCGCTGGTTCGATCCCAGCCGCCCCCACCACATTCTGAATTTGAATTTGATAATCATAAGATGAATATTTTTACCATTCCTGCTACAATATTATGTGGTAGATATTAAATTTGCAAAAATGAACAAATTAAAACTCAAACGATTAATTTACAGAATACAGCACGACTATTTGACCCTAAATAATGTCGTTATTGCTGCTGCGATTTTAATTGCTATGAGTTGGGCCTGGGGTTCCATTGAGTCAATGCAGAAAAACTACGAGCTGCAACGGTCTATCGACAATAAGCGCCAGCAAGTGGAAATAGAAAAATTGCAAGTCGCCTTGCTGGAATACGAATCAAAATATTATCAAAGCGAAGAGTATCAAGAATTGACTATTAGACAGCGCACAGGAAAAGGTCTACCTGGCGAAAAACAGATCATTACTCAATCTTTCGAAAG
>JABZJU010000058.1 GCA_015257635.1 Nanosynbacter sp.
CTTCCAAAAGGCGCAAAGATTGAAACGGTAACCTTAGAGCAAGCATTGGAAATGTTCAAGTTACCTCGCATTGTCGGTCAAACAGAGGACGGTCAAGACATCAAAGCAAACATTGGCCGGTTTGGTCCGTATATTCAAGTTGGCAAATTGTTCGTTTCCATTAAGCCAGAAGATCCTCACAGCATTACTTTAGAAAAGGCACGTGAACTTTACGCCGCCAAATTAGAAGCCGAAGCCGCTAAGAATATCGCCGAATTCCCAGATGGAGTTAAGGTTCTTAATGGACGATTCGGTCCATACATTACCAACGGCGCCAAAAACGTTAAAATCCCTAAAGCCACAGATCCGAAAACTATTACTCACGAAAAAGCCCTGGAGCTATTAAGCGCCACAACAGCGAAACCGACTCGCAAACGCGTAGTTAAAAAAGCCACCAAAACATCCGCTAAAAAGAAATAGCGTTTTCATACTATCCAATAATTCCGGATAATAAAAACTCTTCATATAATCTATTGCAAAAAACGTAAAATAAATGCTATAATTTATATTAGCAATTATGGCATTTACCTATTGACTTTTGTCAAATGCAATTGTATAATTAAAAACATATTTTCAATCAATATAACCTGTGGTGAGGCAGAGAGGATGTTTCTAGTAGCATGAGCGAGACAGCAAAAACCGAGCAAAGCGCCAAATTAAATTCTGTCGTCGATACTATTATTTCTAAGATTCCGCAAGAGCGCGAGAAGGAGATTATTTCTCGACGATTTGGTTTGTATGACCGAAAAGAAACATTAGAGTTAATTGGCGATATGTTCGGCATTACTCGCGAGCGCGTTCGTCAGCTAGAAAAAGCAATCTTAACGCGTCTACGTGCAGCTGTCGCCGAGGGAGAACTTCCTTCGGTTATTGCTATGGAAAAAGAAATCACTTCGAGTTTGTCTGAGATGGGACGAGTTGCGCGCATGCAAGATTTGGCGTCACATTTCCTCGGTAAAGAAGCTACTGCAATTGACCGCGCTCGTGTGGCGTTCATTTCTGAGCTAGCAGAAAATATCACGATTGTTACAGAGAATGACGATTATTACCAAGCGGCAGCAATTGACACTCTCGGCAACGAAAAGCAAATTAGGGCACGAGTCGAAGAAGTTGTCAAAACAATCAAAAAGCACGGCGAGCCTGTTACTGCGGAAGAATTGCACAAAAAATTGGACTATGAACATCCTTCAAACATTGCAGCCTTGGCCACCGTTAGTAAAAAATTGGCCAGCTTAAACGATCAGTGGGGACTAGCCAAATGGCCAGCCGTCAACCCAAAGAACATCCGCGATAAAATCTACGTCGTTCTGGACACAAATGGCTCACCAATGCATTTTTCCGACATTGCTAAGGGAATTCGGGATAGCGAATTTAACCGCCGAAGCGTCACGACGCAGGCAATTCACAATGAACTTATTAAAGACAAGCGATTTGTTCTAATCGGTCGCGGTATTTACGCGCTTGCCAGCTGGGGCTACAGCCGCGGAACTGTAGCAGATATCATTACCGATATTTTGAAGAATTCCGAAACTCCGCTTCACCGCGATGAAATCGTTCGTCAAGTCCTCGACAAACGACAAGTCAAGGAAACTACTATTCTATTAAACCTTCAATCAAAGCCACAATTCAAACGCGTCGCTAAAGCCACATACGTTTTTGAAGAAGCCGCTTAAGCTAAGTTGCAAACTTCTTTCAGAGGTGAGATAATTTACACATAATGCAGATTATTTCTTGGATCATCAGCACATTATTACAATGGTATATTTGGATGCCAATCGTGGCAGTCCTGATGTTTTTGACATGGCGGAATTATCGGAAGATCGAAGATTTTACCCCAGTTGAGAGCGTGCTTTTGGTTCTGGAAATCCCACGCACCAACGACAAGCAAGAACTTGCCGCCGAACAGTTATTCGCTTCACTGCACGGAATTCTTCGCGACAATAAAGAATTGCGATTATCTGGCGGACACCAAGAGCACATCAGCTTTGAAATCGCCTCAGTTAATGGGCAAATTCGCTTTTACGTTTGGGTACCAAAAACCCTGCAGAGCTTTGTCGAGGGGCAGATTTATTCTCAATACCCAACTGTTCAAATTCACCAAGCCGACGAAGATTACACTGAGCACGAGCGCGACCACGAAGTTGCTTACTCGACAGAATTGACATTAACCACGGATGAATTTCTCCCGATTCGCACCTTCCAAAACTTCGAAGTCGACCCGCTGGCGGGCATTACGGGCACGTTGGCAAAATTAGAAACCACTGGTGAAGAGTTGTGGATTCAGGTGCTGGTAAGACCGATCCCCGACGATTGGCAAAACGCTGCAGATCGATATATCAATAGCATAAAAAACGGACGAATGTTCTCCTTGCCAGGATTCGGCGGCAGCATGCAGTGGCTAATTGGCGTACTTGGCGCGTTGTGGCAACCACCAGAACAGGGAGCAAATCAATCGACAGCCGTTGAGCTGTCAGACCGCGATAAAACTCGCATTTCTGAAGCAGAGAGGAAGGCAACCAAGCTCGGCTATGAAGTAAAAATTCGCTTGGTTTATATGGGCGAAAGTCAGACAAACGCTAAGCTTCGCATGCAGGCGCTCGTCGGTACGTTTAAGCAGTTCAACTCAACAAATCTCAACGGATTTCACGCCGTCAAGGGCGCATTTGGTAAAGAATTTATTGATAAATATCGCAAGCGTTCGTTCATCGGCGACGGTTTTATCTTAAACATAGAAGAATTGGCGTCAGTTTTTCACTTGCCACACACTAATGTTGAAACGCCAAATATAGTCTGGGCGAGCTCCAAAACCGCAGAACCGCCGTCCAAATTGCCAGTCTTAACCGGCGAAGACGTCAACGATGACCAAATTTCTGCCTTTGGCGTCACCAACTTCCGCGGCATCAGCCACCAATTCGGCATGTTGCGCTATGACCGATCACGCCACGTTTACATAATCGGACAAACGGGCGCCGGAAAAAGTGGACTATTAGAGCTCTTCGCCTTAAGCGACATTTTCCATAATCAAGGATATGCCATCATCGACCCGCACGGCGACTTCGCAATCAACAACATGAAATTTATCCCCGGCAGCCGATTGAACGACGTGATCTATTTCAATCCAGCCGACACCGCGTATCCTCTGGGATTCAACCCGCTGGAAGTCACGAACCCGAACCAAAAAACCAACATCTCATCAGAAATCATCGGCGTTTTGAAGCGTATTTTCGGCGATTCGTGGGGACCGCGACTTGAGTATATTTTGCGGTATACAATTCTGGCTTTGCTGGACCGACCAGAAGCGACGATGCTTGATATTACTCGCATGCTAACAGATAAGGAATTCCGAAAAGAAACGCTGACTTATTGCCAAGACACCGTGGTTTTGCAATTCTGGAATGTTGAATTTGCCAGCTGGAATGACAAGTTTGTCGCCGAGGCAATTGCGCCAGTCTTAAATAAAGTCGGGGCTTTCACCGCCAATCCAATCATCCGCAATATCATCGGGCAGCCGAAATCCACGTTCAATATTCGCCAGATTATGGACGAAGGAAAGATTCTAATTGTCAATCTGTCCAAAGGTCTTATCGGTGAAGATAATGCCGCCATCCTCGGTTCGTTTTTGGTCACAAAAATCCAGCTTGCCGCCATGTCTCGAAGCGACATTCCTGACGTCCGCGACCGCCGCCCATTCTATCTTTACGTCGACGAGTTCCAGAACTTCGCCACCGATTCGTTTGCGACTATTCTGTCTGAGGCTCGAAAATATGGCCTTAACTTGACCGTTGCCAACCAGTACATTTCCCAGATGAGCGACACGGTTCGCGATGCGGTTTTCGGCAACGTCGGCACTATGATTTCTTTCCGAGTTTCTGCTGACGACGCACCGATTCTTGCCAAGCAATTCGAGCCGAACTTTGAGTCAATCGATCTACTCCAGATGCACAATCGTAATTTTGTTGTCAATATGGTTATCGGCGGCGAAAAAACTCCGGCGTTTTCTGCCCGCACATTGGAGCTTCCGCCAAGCCAAGCCGACAACACGCCGCACATTATTGAACATTCGCGTCGCATGTATTCGCGAAACAGGGAAGATGTCGAGAAGGAAATTGATGCCACAATAAAGCCTGTTCGCAACCAGAAAAAGCAACCAGCCAAACCTCAACCGCAACCCGCAAAC
>JABZJU010000059.1 GCA_015257635.1 Nanosynbacter sp.
CGCCAAATGACGGCACATTAACCGAAAACGCCGTCACATATCGCTCTGGATGAGATGATTTGACGGTGTTTGCCACCATATAAAAAGCATGTGGAGAGAAAAATGAAGACGTCGCTTGCGTCACCATAACCCCACGCTCCGTTAAAATATTGCCAATTTGACGATATAATTGCTCGGAATACAGCTTGGCTAATTTTTCATTCGACGGGTCCACCAGATCAATCAGCACAACATCATATTTATCCTTGGTAGAGAAGGCGAATTGGAAAGCGTCTTGATTGACAATGGAAACGCGCGGATCATGCAACGAGCGCTGATTTATATCAGTGAGAAGATGATTAGTTTTTGCCAGATTAGTCATCACCTCATCGATATCAACCAACGTAATATGCTCAACGCTGGGATATTTCAAAACGTCCCGAGCCAGCAAACCATCGCCGCCGCCCATAATCAGCACGCGCTTCGGACTGGCGACTGAAGATAGAGCGGAAGCGGACAGCGTTTCGTGATAACGTGCTTCGTCAAGGCTAGAAAACTGCAGATTGCGATTCAAAAACAACCTGGTGTCATTTTTATATCTCGTCA
Source organism: Nanosynbacter sp. (assembly GCA_015257635.1). Classification (GTDB taxonomy): domain Bacteria; phylum Patescibacteriota; class Saccharimonadia; order Saccharimonadales; family Saccharimonadaceae; genus Nanosynbacter. The sequence goes on from JABZJU010000059.1 coordinate 586, forward strand.
GGACAATTTTCTGATACGGCGTCTGCTGCTGCCACATCACAGGATCTTTATACGTTCGCTTGTCGATTCCGTGCTCAATTTCCGTCGCATAAATAAAGAACCCCAAAAGCAACATTGTTGCAATAACGCTAATTGTCATTACAATTTTCGAAGCCTTCATTTGCTTAAGAATCAGAACCGCAACGCCAATATTCAGTGCCGCCACCAGATACGCGCTGCGCATTAAGCCAAGATACGGAAGCATAACGAGCGGGAATAATAGCGACGCAATTAACGCCCCAAAATAATCGAGCGCTAAAATCTTGCTAAATAATTTCACCGAAGACTTGCGCCCGAACTCCTGAAACATCTTCATTAAAAGCGGAATTTCCAGCCCGATACAAATACCAACTGCCAAACTTATGACGGCAAAAATTAGCCAATGCGAACGCGTAAAAACGAATCCCAAATACATCAGCATCACCGAATTTCCGCCAATTAGTCCCAGAATAATTTCGTTCGTTGCGAAGCTGGTCGCTGGATGAAGCTTGATGTAATTGACCAGCAGCGAGCCAATTCCCATACCAAACAGTGTCACGCCAGTTGCCAGACTAAAACTCAAAATCGAATCGCCCACCAGATATGACGCAGCTGCACCTAAAACCAGCTCGTAAATAATTCCGCCAATTGCTACTAAAATTGCCGCTGCAAATAGAGCAACTTGCTCCCGTTTTTTTGTACTTGATCGTGACATTATAACTCCTTTTATTTGCCAAGCCCGCCGCTACTGCCGCCGTAAACACTGCGCGATCCGCCGTGACCTCCGCCATTACTATTGTCGGAATTGTTGTCAAAGATGAATGCAAACAAAATAATAGCGATAAATATAACAATGAAAATAATCGTCGTCCAGTCAATCGGTTTAATGGTTCTGCCGAACATTTCCTTCTGTTCTTTGTCGCTTAATTGAATCTTACGATAAGCGTCGTACTCGCGATTATTATACTTCTCAATTGTTATCAGCTGGCGTTTTTTTGGCGCGCCAGTATCCCTCAAAGTAGCATATGCCATCAGTTCTTTCGGGAAAACTTGATACGTGTTTTTGCCCTTGATATTCACAATCTCGCCAATTCCAACCTCGTCAACCACCACAACGTGATCCCTGCCATCCTGCTCGGAAACGGTAAATGATTGACCTTTTTCCAATTGCGTTGGATCAATTGCCTGAGTGAAACGAATCGGCTCGTACAAAGAAACGGTTTGATCGCTGTGATCATATTCCACCCAGCTATCATAATCAGCCAGCCCTGTAATCTCCCACTCTTCCCAGTAGTAAAATCGCTTATCTTTCTTATCCCACTCACGAAAAAGCAAACAGCCAACAACTCGCAAATTAGTTTTCTTTCCAGTCAATATTTGGTTGATTTTAAGTCGCGCCTTGGTTCGTTTCATATTACAATGCCATTTCTTTTATAATTATGTTTTTTGCACCCAGCAGCTGTGCAATCAACTCTTTTATTTGTTGCAATTTATCATCATCCAGCATTTTACAAGTTGTCATCGCTATATACGCCACGCCGCTTTCCGGCCACGTATGAATCGCGATGTGCGACTCCGACAAAAGCAGGGCAGCGCTGATTCCTTGCGGGGAAAATTGATGCATCACCGATTCCAAAGAATGCAAGCCCGCCAATTCCGTAACATTTCTTAACATTTTCTGCAGCTCATCCGCGTCATTAAGCAAAGCAGAATCAACTTCGCTCACTTTTATGGTTATAGATTGGATAGCGGACGCATGCATATTATAGTAATTATATCACCTCTGGAGCGTCAGGAGTAAAGGTGAAACGCGGCTCTTAGGGAATATCAATATCTAAATTGTTAGGGAACTATAACGAAAGGCGATATTATTGATTTTTCAATGATGGTCGTAGTAATATGGCAGTGTAAGACAGCAGCGCCCCTCTTATGTTAGAGCAACGCGGGCTGTCTTATTTTATTTTGACTGATGTATTACCCTTAAGTACCACCAGAACTGTATAATATTAGAGAACCGCTGACATCATAACAATATGTTGACCTACTCCGCCTCTTGAAGACGGTTGCATGAAGGCACCTCATTTTCGAGGTGCCTTTTTTGACGGCTTCGAAAAAAATAGTAAATACATTCCAAATACAAGCTTAATCGCTGAGTCTATATATGCTATCACCTCTAATGGGATATCAGTAAAAAAATATCCTACAGAAATATTGATAGCACAAATAAGACCTAAATATATCATTGATTTTCCATGCACAAAATAATACGGGAAAAAATGTAGTGCGGTTGCCATCAGCGCTCCCAGCCAAATCAATCTCCAATTTTCAGTCGCAAAGAATGGTCCACCCAGCAAAGCCATTAAGATAAATAATAAAATAACGGCATATAAAGATACTTTCTTTTGAAATTCACTCGAAGGACCATCAGACAGCCTATTCAACACCTTTTTATTCATGTTAATTGAGAAAAAACTAATAACATATCCAATACTAAACACTTGCATATTTATTATTTGCTTTCCTCCTGTTAAAGTAGCTATTGAAATAATCGCCGCTATTACAATTAGCCACAGCCCACACGCTCTCTTATAATTGAATTCCAACTTTTCGTCTTTATTATAATTTAAAAAAGCCATAAATATCTCCGATAAAATTATCACTATTATTATATCACCGCAACAATAAAGCCTAAAAATCGTAAGCATTTATTATCAACATATGATAAACTAATCTCATGGGAACGCTTATATTTATAGTTATAGTAGCTGCAATTATTTTTCTGGTAATCAAAGTAAGTCAGGGGACTGACGGCGACACAAGCCCGATTAAAGCCCCAATAAAGAAAGAGTATGTATATATCAAAAAATCTTGCGCAATGACGCCAAGTGAATTATCGTTTTATAAAACTCTACACGAAGCAATAAACGGATGTGTAATTATACCTCAGGCTCATTTAAGCATGTTTTTGGATCATGAGATAAAAGGACAAAGCTGGAAGGCGGCTTTCGCGAGAATAAATGGCAAATCTGTAGATTTTCTAATTTGTACCAATGATATGAAACCTCTCATAGCTATTGAGCTTGATGACAGTACTCACAATCAGCCCGATCGAAAAACGCGCGACGATTTCGTCAATTCGATCATGGCCAATACTAATATGCCCCTACTGCGATTTAAGGCAGGCGAATGGAACAGTGAAATAATTAAGCACAGAATCGCCCAAGCTCTTTCGCAAAACTAGCAATTAAAAAACAATAGAACAAAATACGAACTAATTATTAGTCATTTTTAAGCGTACATAAAGCCGAATCGGCTGAGTATTTATATTGATAAATTTTGCGTGATACAAACATAAATTATAAATCCGAGTCAATGCAGATAAACCAACATACAACATAAAACACACTAAGCCAGCAAATAGGGCGATTTATAAAACGATAAACGACAAGTAGGTTGATTTGGTGAAAATGAGATAAATTTATCGCGAAGAAAGACGATGGAATAGTCGTGTTTTAGATATAGTTTTAATGT
>JABZJU010000005.1 GCA_015257635.1 Nanosynbacter sp.
CCTTTACGTAATCCGAAACGCTAATCTTCGTGCCGATCTCTTTTTTATTAGAAATGCCTAGCGTTTTTTCAACGTAAACCTCTGCTGGTAGTCCGTGACAATCCCAACCCCAACGGCGCTCAACTCGCTGACCTTTCATCGTGTGGAATCGTCCCATCGTATCCTTCACCGTGCTAACCAACAAGTGTCCGTGGTGCGGCGTTCCTGTCAAAAACGGAGGACCGTCATAAAAAACCCAAGAATTATCAGCAGGACGCTGCGCGATTGACTTGTTAAATGTGTCATCCTCTTTCCATCGCTGCACCCAATCTTTCTCATATTCCGCAGCTCGACGACGTGTTCCGTGTTTGAATTTCATTATATTACCTCCTTTATTTTTTAGACCTTCGACAATTATTTTCAATTAAAAATCACCTCTTTTGACTTCGAGAATCCGCTCAGGTGTTTTATGCGGACGGTACCATCTCGATTCCAAAAGAAGTGATTCTTTCAGCTCTTTATTTGCTATTTACGCAAGCTCACGGCAGGTTCTAATCTCGACTTTATGCCGATTTCTTCCCGCAGACTTCACGGCTGATAACCGCTCATTTCACGCCAATTCAACATACGCGAAAACGCCCTACTGTTATTGTAGCGCGTTTTCATCAAAATCCCAAGAACTTTATTTAATTTCCAGACCGCCTAAAATACACTCACCCTTCAGATATAGAGTCTTTTTGGCAGAATCTTTAGGTAGAGTTTTATCATCAGTTCCGCCCAAAAATCCGCGCACTTCGTTCTCGATAATCACATCGTCTGGCAAAGTAATGTTAACGCCACCGCAAAATGTAAAAATTTCAATCACAGAACCGTCTTTAATCTTTGCTTGACGCAAATCCAAATCCACACCACCAAATATCGCAACCAACGAACCGCCAGTATAATCACCTTTTACAGCGTCTTCTTCGCCCCAAAAACAAGCAATTTTCTCATTACCTGCGTTGTCTTTATCCAACTTTTTAGAACGCTTAACGCCTTTAGGGCTAGTATTAAACATCATTGACAAACCAGCAGCAATCAAAACTACAGGCCAGAATACCTTCCAGATACTAACATCAACTATTCCGTAAGAATTTAAGCCAATCAGAATGCCAATAGCGACTAGTAATAATCCCCAAATCCATGACGTTTTATTTCGATAATTGAATATATTCACCAGCCCAGACAATACAAAGCCTGCAGCCCAAACCGTACCCCAGAAAATATCCCAGCTAATGTTGATAATATCGAGATTCTTCAACAGTAAAACCCCGCCGAGCGCCACGATTACAATACTCAAAAACGCTCTAATCAGAGAACCTTTCTTCATACATCTATTCTATCACTTTTTTTATAAACTCAACGTTTTTTAAATTGAACAGTTTTTTTGTTCCGCTTTGATTTTATGATAATTATCACTATCAAAATAATGAACAAAAGTATTCCACCGCCAATCATCATTAGCGCTGTAGTTGATGGCCAGAAGAACAATTCTTTTGATTCGGCGGTTTTGGTGATTAGCTCATTTTTGTCCTGGCTGATTCCCCACTCGCCAGCCTTCTTTTTATAGGAAATCGACAGCTCTACCTTATATTTTCCACCCCAAAACGGCGCCAAATTGCTATCATAATTAAACTGCCGCGTTTCATTCGCAATCGTTGCATTCACGCCACCGTTTTTATAGACAACATTCCCCATCGGGTCTTTCACGACCAACTTTACGTCAACATCAGCCGACACATTGCCAGAGTTTTTTAAGGCAATTTCATACAATTGACTACTGTTAGAGTTCTTAACATTAAACTTCTCAATCGTCACGTCGCGGTGAATATCGCCAGGAACGGTTATCGCCATACGGATAGCCTGACGAGTCTGGACTTGAATGCCACCAGCATTATTTGACGCCTGATTAGCCTTCCGCTGAACAACCATGCATGCATTATGCTCGCCGACATCTGCTTTGCTTGGAACATTTACCGTAAAATCAACAAGCGTGTTCTCATTCGCGCCAAGAGTCACCTCTTTTTTAGAGACAGAAACCCATTTGCCCGCACCAACTTTATCCTCCGACTTCTCCTTGCAAGTCATATCACCAGTCGTCGTAACCGTACCGTCAACCGAATAAACTTCAATCGTTTCTTCTTTATCAGACCCGTTTTGAACATACAATTGGTCAGATTTCGAAGCGCCACCAGAAAGATTATAGATGAAAATTGAGCTTGTCCTGGGATTATTCGGATCAGGATTTGCTGGTCGACCACCAATACCATTAGCAGACACCGACACAGGCAAAATCAGTCCTGCAATCATCGCCACTCCAATAACCTTACTCCACAACAAACTCTTCATATCCCTCCTTAAAAACCTATTATGCTTATTATATCAATGTTACACATAAAAGAATAGACACTCATCAGAATGTCTATTCTCGCTTAATAATTTAAGTCTGCTAAAGAGCCGTAATCGTTTGAACCATTGGCAATACGTATGTACCTGCTGCCTGACCAGCTGGGATGGTTTGGGCTAATGAGGTATTAGTTATATATCCAGCCCATATTTTACTAGCAGTCGCTGAAGCGCTCATTAGTGTTACAGGACTAGTACCAGAAAAGGTCGTAGAAGCACCCTTGGTAATACCTGCAGCTGCACCAATTACAGGGGTAACTGTACCGCCAGATGGATTAACTGTTAGGCGACCTTCGTTAATGGTTCCATTGTATTTATACTGCTTTCCGCCGCCTGCAGACCAAACACCAGTTCCTGGGGTTACTACGTTTAGTGTCAACGTCCAGCCATTATCTGCGGCACCTGGGTTTTCGACATAAATTCGATTGTCGTTATCCCCAAAAACACCAGTTCCCGATCCTAATGAGGATGACACTGTCGTAGCGCCCATAGCGAATGTTGGATTATTAACTAAGGAATTCGTTGAATCACGGATATCAGTGCTCAAAACTCCAGGATTAATTGTCTGAGATAGTTTAGAGTTAGCAGTAGTTGCGGCATTAGCTACAGAAGGGTTTGTCATATTATACAACCCCAATAGACCAACCACACCTACGCTCGCAACGATCAATAATGTTAACTTTTTCATTTTTTCTCCTTACTTAATTGATTTAATTTATTACATTATAACTTATTATGCTTATTTTTTCATTTATCCCTCTTTTTCTGTTTTTTAACAATAAATAACATAATGAACGCCGCAACAATTACACCAATACCAGCAGCCATAATCATCCATAAATTAATTCCCGTATTAGCCAAAGCCTTACTTATCTCTTTAACAATCTTTGGAATACCAATAACATCTTCAATGGTCTTTTCCACGGTCTTTTTCGGAGTAGTAAATGAAAAATCAGCAAACCGCACTACTTCCGCAGATGTCGCATTAGCCTTCAGTTTAGTCGTAACACGACCGTTATAGGTATGTTCTGGAGCTGGTGGCATAAAATTATCACCTGGATGATTATTCTGCCAATTTGAAAAATCCAACACCCATATATTTCCGTTAACTTTAAGCTCGCTATCCCGTCCCAAAACAAAAGTCCGACCACCAAACTCAACCTTCAAATCGTGCTGACCTGTAGCGGGATTAACCACCGTATGGACCGCATCATAAACGCCATATACCAACAGATCTTTCCCATTTACCAAATCAAACTTAGAGAATTTTGACGGAAAAATCGGACAAATTGACTCATTCATCTGGCTACCTGTTTCCAGAGAATCACGAGCGCAATCAGTAATCACTTGTGACAAATTAGAATTAGCCGACGAGTCCGCAAAAGCCGAATAAGGACTACTCAGAGCGGTTAGTAATGTTATGACGATGAATAATTTTTTTACTCTATTTTTCATACTCAACCCTATTGCGCTGTTACCGTTAATGTCATTGGCAATTCATAAGTTCCTGGTTTTTGATATGCTGGAATAGTCTGGTTTAATCGAACATTCTGTAGCAAAAATGCACATCCCAATTGACCAGTTGATCCACTGCTGCTCATCAATGTAACGCCGTTAGCCGTAGCAGTCCCTACCTTAAATTGAGAATCAACACCCTTTGATATTCCCGATGTCTGGCAAGTTGACCCGCTCAATGAACTACCCGAAGCCAAGACAGATGATGTACCAAAATTGACGGACAGAAATCCCTGATCACCATTAGTGCCGTTGAACATATACGATTCTGCACCAGCAGTTCGCTTCCATTTGGCGGTCACGCCGTCAGATGCCGACAACACAACGCTCCACCCAGAGATGGTCTGTGTATTCGTCACTTCAATTTGCTTCGAGCTTGAGTTGGACAAGAGGGCGTTGGTAGCTACGCTGCTGCTACTCATCATGGAATTATCAAACCTCGTACCAGTATCTGTAATTGTAGCGCCAGCATTATCCCTAAAACGAATGTCTAACGACCCAGGAGCGGTCTTAAATTCTGGATACATTGTGTAGCTATCAATGCTAGATCCAGGAGCGGCAGTCGTGTCGGTTGCTACGCGGACGCAATAATTCTCGTTCCTATCAAGCCCTTTATCAACAAGCGCCAAATCCCACACACCCACTTCGCCAGCAGATATTTTCTGCGCATTCGTGAACGCTCCAGCCACTCCGCTTTTTCTCACCAGACTTTGAGGTCGAGAAGCGATAGCTCCTGCCGGCAGTTCTGGATCAGTCGAGTTGCTATTGATACCAGTGCCATCAGCGGGACCACCCACAGAATAAGCAAGTTTTGATACTCCAGTCACGACTTGCCAATCCGAACTACTTACCGCCGAACAAGTTGCCGCGCTACCCTTTTTTGCGTATTCGACACGCAGCTTCATTGATGAAGATTCAACGACTCCTCCTGGAGGCGCAATTAGCGTAGGGCGCGTGACAGGACTATTACTCGACTGGCCATTCCCTACCTGCCCCTTGTTATTATTACCCCAACAATACATCTCGCCCGTACATAAAGCGCATAAAAAGTCTTTACCTAAATACATGGAAGTTTCACCAGAACTCGTAAATGGAACATTCACTTTTACGGGAGAGGGCAAAAATCCTGTGGCAGTTCCACTGCCCATTTGACCCTTAGAGTTATCACCCCAACAATAAATTTCGCCAGTGTTTAATACCATACACGTAAATTCGCCGCCAGCGTAAACATTTTTAATAGTCTTCCCTCCAGAAAGAATGCTACTTCCAAAAGAAGCTCTTGAAGCAGTATTTCTATAGCCAGATGCTGTGTTACCCAACTGACCATTGTGATTTCTTCCCCAACAATACACTTCTTGACCGCCAGAAATAACAGCACAGGCATGCGAATCGCCAGCAGATATTGACTCAACTTTTTTCCCATTAAAACCTTTGACTTTAGTGGGATATTGAGTTCTACCAGCAACACTCCCTACTCCAGTCCTTCCTGTAGCATTATACCCCCAGCAGAATGCTGTACCTTCGACCGTCGAAGCGCACGTGAATCTATCCCCTGACACAACCTGCTTAACCGATTCCGTTCCAAAGTTATTCATATTAACCGCTGCTGGCGTGTATGAAGCTAGGAATACGTCACGACCTAATTCTCCATTTATGCCTCTACCCCAACAGTGCAATTTTCCCTCCGAGTTAAGCGAACAAGTATGCTCATTACCCGCGGCAATCTGAGAGATGACTGTAGTCGTGGTCTCTCTAACTGGATATGGAGCGTTGCGCTGAATTATGCCACCATTTCCTAGTCTTCCAACTGCACCAGAGCCCCAACAATAGTCTTTATTGTCAGAAGCGATTACACAAGTGTGATAATAACCCGTAGTAATCTGTTTGATGGTTTTCCCGTTGAGTACGTCTTGTGTATATACAGGCACTGGGATTGTTGATGAATTAGTTGAATTAGTACCAAGAGCTCCATACTGACCATTACCCCAACAATAAACACTGTCATCCGACATAATGGCACAGTTATGCTCATACCCACTTCCGTATTCAGCTAATTTTTTAAAATATGCACTCTTATTTTGCAGACCAACCCTCAGTCGAAAATCGGCGCCAACTTTTGGTAATGTGGCAACTGTGTTGGTATTTGCAAGCGGACTACCTGGATTAATACCATTGGACGACTCGTATAATCGATAAGAAACTTGCCCCACTTCAATCTGCTTACTGCCACTAGGAATAGTCGCACGACTTTGCTGAGAGCTCAAAAACATAAATCCTAAAGCTGCGCTAACGACAATAAAACCGCCAAGGATAAAAAATCTCTTGGCTTTACGGTCTTTTATTATTGATAACGTTCTATTATGTTCCATAGTGGCGGTATAGATTGAGCATAAATATACATCATAAACATACCATAAGCATTTTATATAAAGCAAGCAAAACTAGAACAATTGACTGCCGAATTTGGCGATTATCGCGACAATTACCGCGACGACCAGCGACACCACAACAAGCGCATCATATCCGCCACCAACAATCTTCTGCATATATCGACAAGAAATATTTTTCTGTAGAACATTATAGCGCGTCAAACCGAACATAATCATCAGCATTCCAAGATCTAAAGTCAAGCACCACGGACAAAGCACACCAATTTCAACGTAGCTCATATAAAACATCCAAATAGCAAATATCATTCCGATGACAGCACCAGCCTGCGCCGCCTGCATAAACCACTTTGGAAACTTCGCTCCCGCCAACAACGCCACTGCAATTGTTACCATAACAGGCAAAGTCATCACGCCGATAAAACTATTTGGGAATCCTAAAATAGCCGCCGACCAATGATTCGCCACCGCCGAACAGCTCAGAGCCGAGCTAAAATCGCAACTTAATACAGCGTGAGAGTTTTTTGCTAATTCCAAGGCTTCAATAGATAATACGAATGACGCCAATAGCCCTAATCCACTACCGAGAAACATCATAAACGCCGCCAAATTTTGCTTTTTCAAATCTTCGTGAAATAACCAGTTTTTGATTTTATTAAACATAAAAACTCACTTCGCTAATTGTCGGTAGCGGCAAGCCACGCCAAAGGTTTTGCAATTGACCGCTGTCACTCAATGCGATAATTGTTGGATACTCCACAATGTCATACACTTCGCAAAAATTATTACCTTCTGCAGAATCAGGACTCATTTCCTCTAAAACCCGACCGGTTTGTCGGCTAAAATCACGCAGAAAGTCTGAAACTTGGCGTGCATAATCGCTTTCCGAACGATAAATCACAACTACTCGCATTACAATTCCCGCTCGCCCTTACTGCGTCGCTTCGCTAAGATCTCCACAAAATCGTCCAACGTCTTAAACTCATAAAAAACGCTAGCAAAACGAACATACGCCACTTCGTTGCGTTTTTCTAGCTCGTCCAAAACTTGATCACCAATCTGTTTTGACGTAACTTCCGATTCGCCCAGCGCATATAAAGAGTCTTCAACCGCCGTAATGATATTATCGACTTCCTCGTCAGACTTAAAGAATTTTCCGACCGAACGGCGCGTCGAATTCGCCAATTTTACCCGGTCAAACAACTCGCGATCGCCATTTTTCTTTATCACCGCCAGGTTTGGTTTTTCAACTCGCTCATACGTAGTAAATCGCTTGCCATCTGGAGTTTCTCTGCGACGTCGAATTGCGGCACCGTCAGAAACTTCGCGTGATTCAATAACGCGACTATTGCCGATATTAAACACCATTTTATCTACTCCCTGTTCTTCTTTCGTCGCCTCAGAAATGCCGGCGTATCATCCTCATCATCGTCAGCTTCAACGGTTGGATTTTCCCAAATATTAGTCTCTGGCTCAGCCGCAAAACTTTCGGCAGATTCTTCCTTGTCCAACTCTAGGTCAATATTTTTAACCATTTCGTCATCAACTTCTGTTTCGGCAGGTTTTGTGTCGTCGCCTACAGTCAAGCTAACTTCCTGCTGGCGGAATGTATCGCTATCAAATCCTGTCGCAATCACCGTAATAACCAGCTCGTCTTCCATTTCCGGTTTCAAAGTCGCACCAAAAATAATGTTGGCATTCGGACTAACAGCGCTAGTAATAATTTCTGCAGCTTCCTGGATTTCCGCCATACTCATATCGTAGCCACCAGTTACATTGAATAGCACACCCTTGGCGCCATCAATCGACACCTCAATTAGAGGACTTTCAATAGCTTGTTGCGCCGCCTGAACCGCTCGGTCGTCACCACTCGCTCGTCCAATTCCCATCAAAGCTGAACCGGCATTACTCATAATCGCCTTAACGTCAGCAAAGTCAAGGTTAATCAAACCAGGAATTTGAATCAAGTCGGAAATACCTTTAATGCCTTGGCGAAGAACATCATCAGCAATCTTGAAAGTTTCCAACAGAGGAGTTCGACGATCAATAGTTTGCAACAATCTATCGTTTGGAATTGTAATCAAAGTATCAACTTCACGGCCTAAGTGGGAGATTGCCCAATCCGCGTTAACTCGACGCTTTTCACCTTCAAAACTAAACGGTCGAGTTGCCACGCCAACTACCAAAATACCAAGCTCGCGTGCCACTTCTGCCACAACATAACCAGCACCAGAACCAGTTCCGCCACCAGCACCAATTGTTACAAATACCATATCCGCGCCTTCTAGCGCTTCCCTGATTTCATCACGAGATTCATTAGCTGCGGCCTCACCAACAGTAGGGTCGGCACCGGCACCCAAACCATTAGTTGCATCACGACCAAGATGAATTTTTATGTCAGCCTTCGAATTATGCAACGCCTGAGCGTCCGTATTCATGGCAATGAACTGAACGCCAGTTAGACCAGCATCTTTCATTCGATTTATAGCTGAACCACCAGCGCCGCCAACACCGACGACTTTTATGCTGGCAAATGTTTGAACTTCACTTGGTTGTATTTGCGGCATATATTCCCTCTCTTAATCCTTACATAAAGTATATCATTTATTTAAATCTAGCGAAAATATTCTTAAGTAGACCGCCAGCTTTTTTAGTTACATCATGTGCGCCAGCTAGTGGTTTCACATGCTGGGGAGCGTCCATGGTGTCAATAAGCATCAAGCCAACAGCAGCCGAAAACTCCGCGCCTTTTACTTCATCACTAGCCCCGCTATATCCAGCCGGAACACCCAAGCGCGCCGCCACACTCAATTGATCCTTAGTAAATTCAACCATTCCTTTGACTTTAGCTGCACCACCAACCAGAATAACGCCACTCGGCAGCTTACCTAATCGTCCAGCACGCTTTAACTCCTTAGCAATTGCCTCAAAAATCTCTTCATAGCGCGCCTGAACTATTTCATCAATTTCCTCTTGATTGAACTTGTGTATCTGCTTTTCAATCTTTGTCTCAACTTCGCCCAGAGCCTCGCCGCCAAATCGAGCATGCGCCAATTTAACAACCTCCGCAATTTCCGGATCCGTCCTAAGCCCAATAGCCAAATCATTTGTCACATTCTGGCCACCCATTGGAATAACTGCCAAATGCTGTAAATCACCTTCTTCATAAACAGCAACTCCAGTAGTAGTCGCCCCAAAATCAATTACCGCTACACCATTTTCTCGCTGACTCTCCGTAAGAACAGATTGAGCTGCCGCCAAAACCGACGGAACAACAGATACCGCCTCAACTTTTGCCATCTCTGCAGACTTCTGTAAATTTGTAACATGAGGCACCAAACCAGACACAACATTCGCCTTGATCTCCAAGCGAGCGCCAGTCATGCCGACTGGATCTTTGATATTATCCTGCCCATCTAATCTATAAGCATGCGCAATGATATCCAAAATCTCTCGATTCTGAGGCACCTTACCGGTTGTTGCTACTTCCTCTAATCGTAAAACGTCATCAGTCGTAACTTCATTATTAACCGTACCTACTGTAATCATTCCATCCGCTTTAGTACTCAGTAAATGCGAACCATTAATACTTAATGTTGCCGCATTAACTTGATGTCCACTCATTCTCTCAGCAGACTCCAAGGCCTTATCAATTGCCTCAGCTGGACCACTCAAATTAGTCACAACGCCTTTTCGCATACCACTATTAGACGCTTCACCAACACCAACAACTTTTGGCGCACCATTTTCTGCGTCAATATAACCAACGACACAGCGCACGTTTTTTGTGCCAATATCAATTCCTACCACATATCGAGATTGCTCCTGCATGAGTTTAATTATACAGGTTATGGCTATAGTTTGGCAAGCCAATTGCCGCATTGCTGCCAAAAAATATTTCTGCTACAATGTCCTCACAATGAAAAACATAAACGGTTTTACTCTTGTCGAGCTTATTATAGGCATTTGCGTTATCGGTATTCTTACGGGAATTGCCACTATATCATATTCTAAGTTCAGAGAGAACGCGTATGACGCGGCTGCAAAAGAGACATTACATCAAGTCGAAACTGCTTTTAAATCATACGTAGCCGGTGGAAATAAAGTTCCCTTAAGGTATTATAAACCGCTTGGATTTTACGATAGTCCTGGTGGAGGATATACTGATTTAGGCATAAAAATATTTAACGGCGGCGGTATTGGTCGCGCTATGCATCAGGCCAATTACCTTCCAGACAACTTATTAAATACCCTAAAAAATGGTCCAACAAAGGACACTTCGCTAAAAAATAATATTGGATACAGAGAGTGTGGCAAAAATAAAGTATTTTTCTACATTGAAGTATATAATGACGGAATCGAACAAAAACAGATGCGCAAAAAGATGGACGATCTAAAATGCAGTGAAAAAACAGATCTAGATTGGCAAGCTGAGCACGGCGTAACTCGTTATGCTGGCGGATGGGGCGGCGGCGATCTTCCCGTACAACCCCGATATATAGTTGCCGAGATAGATTTCGATAACGAATCACTAGATTCAGATTAATAATTAAAGTTTCGTCAGAATTTCAGCGCCAGTTTCGGTAATCAATACCGTA
>JABZJU010000060.1:0-3240 GCA_015257635.1 Nanosynbacter sp.
TCTCTGGGGTAATTATACAAAAATATGCCGATTATAGCAAAACAATGAATCGTATTTATAAAACTGCCAAAAAACCAGAAATGCACAAACATCGCGATGGTTAGAGATAAGATAAATTGAGCTTTAATTTTACGGATATTTTTTATGGCAAAAAATGTAATCGTCAATGGGGCGATTAGAAGAGTAAATAGTCCAACAATTCCTAAGCCGCTGAGTAATAATATGTAAAAAACGTAGACTGTTTGGTCCGCTGGGACGTTTACGTGAAGGTGTTTTTGGATGAAATTTCCAAGGTTGCCGAGCCCGACGCCGAAGAAGAACGTTCGTGGCGATGATAGCCAGGATTTTACGGCCAGGTCACTAGCGCTAAGTCTGTCGTTGGCGGAAGCTTCAACAAAACCGGCGGGCTGGAAAGAATTGTTGCTTGACGGAACGTTTTCGGCGGGTTTTGGTGATGGATTTTTGGCGACGGATTTTTGCGGAATCTTAATTTTCCCGAGAGATAATTGATCGACCATACTGACGAAGGTATTGTGTGCGATGAAGGGCGTATTGGCGTATTTAATGTTGGCTGATGAGAACAATAAGGCGAATCCGAGTAATAATCCAGCGAAGATGATTGGAAGTTTTTTACGCACAAAAGATACGTCAATTCGTTTTACGAAAGCGATTATAAATAAGGCTATGATGGCGATAAAAATTGCTAAAAATCCGCCACGGGAAAATGTTAAAGATATGGCGAGAGTTGTGAAAAATAGGCTAAATTTGGCTAGGCGAGATTTTGATTGAAAGAGCGCAAGGAAAAATGCTGGAAGTAGAGAATTGGCGAAGAATTGCGGTTCGGCGGCGAATAAATTGATTCGTGGAAATCCAAAAACGTCGGCTTTACAGCCAGCGCAAAGCGTACCAAATCCTGTTGGTTCAAAGGTGGCGACGATGAGCTGAATAATTGCTAAAATCCCAAAAACCAGCCCGCTCCATAATCCAACGCTGATGAGTTTACGTTTTTCTGATTTTGACAATTCGCTGTAAATTAAGCCAGCGGATAATCCGACGGCGAGTAAGAATAATAGCGACAATGAATATAACGCGGTGCGCAGGCGTGCTTCTGCGAAAAATACGCCGACGGCAATGGCGATAAAAATTGCCAAAAATCCGCCGATTAGCCATCGGTTTTTCAACAATTCTTGGCGTTTTTTAAGTAGTAAGGGCAAGGAAAATAATAGTAGGCTTACGGCAACGATTTGATATAATCCTATGCGCAAAGATGAAAAATCCAGAATTGATAAGCCGACGCTGGGA
Source organism: Nanosynbacter sp. (assembly GCA_015257635.1). Taxonomy (GTDB): domain Bacteria; phylum Patescibacteriota; class Saccharimonadia; order Saccharimonadales; family Saccharimonadaceae; genus Nanosynbacter. The sequence goes on from JABZJU010000060.1 coordinate 1,303, forward strand.
TGCAGGGCGAAGCCGCCACTAAAAATAATAATAGCCAATAGCCAGAATCGAACGTCGTTAATGTATTTTTTTGCCATATTTTAAGTATAGCGTATGGTGTATACTTTAGATATGAAACTGACGAAAAAGCAAAAAATAATGTTGGATTTTATCGATGGATTTATAAAGGGCAATGGCTATAGTCCGACGCTTCGGGAAATTATGCGCGCTTTGGGCTATAAATCCGTATCAACAGTGGCAAAACATGTTGATAATTTGGTGGCTGCGGGATTTTTAGAGAAGCAGGATGGCGAAGTTAGATCTTTGACGCTGAGTAGTGAGAAAAAAGAAGTTTGGTGGCAGAATTTAGCGAAAGAAATTAAGAAGAGAGAAGCCGAAGACGACGAAAAATCACGCTCGGAAGTGGAGATTTTAAAAAAAGCATTGGAAATTGTCCGTCAGTAACTTTACAACTATTCAAAAACTCGCTATAATACAAGACATATTCCGGCATAGCTCAGTGGTAGAGCGGTTGGCTGTTAACCAATAGGTCGCTGGTTCGAGCCCAGCTGCCGGAGCCAAATCGAATTTTAAGACTTCAACAAGTATAGTTGAGGTCTTTTTATTGTCTTTGCAGTTATATATTTCTAATAACGCGGAATAGATGAGATAATAATGACCATGAATAACACTTATTGTGATGGCATGTGGGCTAGATTTCTTTCTAGTCAATGTTTACGGGATGATTTTAAGAGCGGTCCAAAGAGTAATGATTTAAAGGATATTTTTAACTTTGCTACAATTTCGGCGGAGAGCGCTGAAGATTTTGAGCAGCGATTTCCAGTGATTGCGCATATTGATCTTTATAGACACACTGCTGTAGACGGCTACTCATATGTTCGGCTAGTAGAGAATGAATTGCCAGAGATACGAAAGTTAGCGGAAGAGAGACAAGAGGTTGACATTGTTAAGCAGATAGATGATTTGATGAGGTTTATAGAGTTGGGTGTTAATGGCGTAGATGGCGATGTAGTTTTATTAGTCTTTGATGGTATGTAAAACAATAAAAGCCAACTTCTCAATAAAAAAATTACCACCTCATCACGGGGTGGCAATTTTATGTAGTTGCAGGTTATCGTAGAATTAATAGTCCTGCAGCAACTAATGCTAGAGTGGCGATAACACCTAAGAAGACATTAAATCCTGTGTTTGCGAGTAGACCACTTACAGTATTCTGAGGCTTATTAGCTGGATTATGAGCGGCAGCTGACGGATTTCCAGGCTGAGGTTGAGGCTGAGGCTGTGGCTGAGGTTGAGGTTGAGGCTGTGCTGCCCTAGGGATTGCTGATGTGTCAATAGCCAGAGTACCGCTAAATGTAGCTGAAGCTGTTCCGATTGTTACACTTCTTGTCCAAAGAGTATTCAGGATAGGGGATGCTCCGTTTGCTGGCAGTGATATTAGCTGAATATTTCCAGGAGTTGCCGTGCTGTTAATAACGTCTGCTGAGTTGGTCACGGGAATTACGCTTCCTGTCAAACCTTTCAATGGTGAAGCAAATGATTTGTCGGTAGGTTTAATACTAGGCTGCTGATCTTCAAGATTTAGTGAAGTTAGGGAAGTCAGTCCAGCCAGTGGGCTTATATCTGTAATCTTGTTTTCTTTAAGTGACAGAGTCTTTAGAGAGGTTAGTCCAGCTAGTGGGCTTAGGTTTGAGATTGAGTTATGGTTTAATGACAAATTCTTAAGGTTTTTGGCAGCTTCTATTCCGGTTAGGCTGGTAATGTTTGAATTGTCCAAGTTAAGATCTGTCAATTTTTCCAGCTCTACGTCAGTAATTTTTTGATCTGTTGCACGAGTTGTACCAAGTTTTTCTCCTAGTTTTTCATTGAGCAACTTGCGCAGTTCCGTATCTTTTAATTCAACCTCTTTAGGTTCTCGCTTTTGATATACACGAACGT
>JABZJU010000060.1:3250-3751 GCA_015257635.1 Nanosynbacter sp.
GACATAGTTGCTGGGAATGTACTTGGTTCTTCTGCTACTACATTGTAAGCATTGGACCACTTGCCGCCAGGACCGTCGATATAATTTCCACCAATTGCCATGTTTAGTCGCAAGAAGAATGGTACGTCAAATGGTCCGTGTGGTGTGTTTGCGGCATTTGGTTGACCAAACCCTTCGACCGTGTGATAGCTCTTTCCGTCAATAAAATATTCCAATTTTCCTTCAGTCCATTTTACTCCATATGTATGCCAGTCGGTGGTATTTGAAAAGCCCGCAGGTAGATCTGTTTTGTGGCTATTCTTGTGCATTTTATTAGTTGTGGACTTTCCCCAGTGTGCATCTGCGGCAGCATAATCCAAATCAGAACCTTTTGTCTCTACGATGTCGATTTCGCCATTCATAGGCCATCCATCACCGTATCTTTTTTCGTTAGGACTCATCCAAAATGCTGGCCAAGTACTCTTATTATTTGGCATTTTTATACGAGCTTCAAAGTATACG
>JABZJU010000060.1:3761-4072 GCA_015257635.1 Nanosynbacter sp.
ATCCGTAAGTCCAGGCTTTTTTATCCTTTGTTTCTACAAATCCAGAAGTAAAATCTTTATTTTTGCCCTTATTGCAGGTTATACCTGGCTTATGTAGACCAATTAGATTTAAGCTGCCTCCGCTAACGTTTATGTTTTCTGGGGAATCTTTATAGCACCCTTGAACCGCACTAGCATTCCATCCTCCTACGTATGGAGACCATACATTCGTGTCTAATGAATCTCCATTAAACTCATCTGACCAAACTTTCTCGTATTCACTAGCTGTTGGCGGATATGGACTTCCTGCGCCTTTAGCGTTATCTATAGGC
>JABZJU010000061.1 GCA_015257635.1 Nanosynbacter sp.
GTTTTCTGCTATAATTATCTCATGAGGAGCATGAGGGGATGAGTCAGGCGCTATATCGTAAATATCGCAGTCGCAGTTTGGATGAAGTTTTAGGTCAGGATCATGTAACTGGCATTTTGCGTCGAGCATTAGAGCGGGGAAAAGTCGCCCATGCGTATTTACTGACGGGTCCGCGCGGCGTGGGAAAAACTAGCGTAGCACGAATCTTGGCACACGAAATCAATCACTTACCATACGACGAAAATTCTTCACATCTGGATATTATTGAAATTGACGCAGCCAGCAATAACGGTGTTGACGACATTCGAGCCTTAAGGGAAAAGGCTCAAGTCGCGCCTGTTTCTGCGCCGAAAAAAGTTTATATCATCGACGAAGTTCACATGCTGTCAAAACCAGCATTTAACGCGCTATTAAAAACCTTAGAGGAACCGCCAGAGCACGTTGTATTTATCCTCGCCACAACCGACGCGGACAAACTTCCAGCCACTATTCTTAGTCGCGTCCAACAATTTTTCTTCCGCCCAATTCCTGTAGGAATTATGACAAAACAGCTAATGAACATTGCAAAAAAAGAGGGATTTGCAATTGAAGAGGATGCCGCCAGGTTAATCGCTGAACGTTCCCGTGGCGGATTCCGTGACGGCATTAGTACGCTTGACCAATTGTCAATTTTAGCAACTCCAGACCAGCCGCTGACCGCGAGTATGGTTACCGAATATTTGGGACTGAGTGACACGATGGTGCTCGGAAATTTATTGGATTCATATCCATCCGATGACAATGATAAAGTCTTAAATACCTTCCAGGAATTAGAAAATAGCGGCGCGAATTCAGTTGTTGTATCGCATCAATTATTATCGATTGCTCGTAATAGATTGCGGAAAAATCCAAACCTTATTGGGCTGGTTCAGCAATTGATTGAGGTTGATCGACACCCACACCCAGACTTGAAATTATTGACGATATTCATGAATAACGATTCTCAGCAGACAGAAAAGCCAGTCGCGACAAAGAAAAATACAACTCAAGCTGCGCCCCAAAAACCCGCCGAAAAACCAACGCCAATTAAGCCCACAGAGTCAGCGAAACCGACCGAAAAGCCGATTGAAAAAGAAGAAAAACCAGCCGAGCCAGCAAAAAAACCCACCGCAAAACCAAAGAAAACTGACGCGCCAATAGAGCTAAATTGGGAAAAAGTAATTGAGCGAGCAAAGGAAAAATCCCTCGGGCTGGTGTCATTATTGCAGAAAAGCCAGTGGTCGTTTGACGGTGAAAAATTGACAATTTACGCAGGTTCCGCGTTTTATAAGAAAAAGCTGGACGACGCAAAAAACAAACCATTGATCTCGGAAATTATCTCAGAAGAAACCGCGATGGATTTGGAAATTGATATAATTGGAGAGAAGAAACCGCCAGAGGACGAAAAATTGGCGGAAATTGCAGAATTAATGGGTGGCGGCGAAGAAGTTAAGCTGGAGGATATTTAATGGCAGATAAAAGCGAAGAAGTAAAAGGGAAGATACCGCCACAAAATTTGGACGCGGAAAAGAGTTTGCTTGGGGCGGTTTTAATTGACGAGGAAGTTTTGGCGGATGCTGCAGAAATTACTCACCCTAGCGATTTTTACGACAAGAATCACGGATTGATTTTTGCTGGAATGATGCGGCTATTCGAAAAACACAAGCCCGTCGACCTTCTGACCTTAACCGACGAATTGAAGCGAAAGGACGAGCTGGAATTGGTCGGCGGCTCGGCATATCTGACAGAGCTAACAAACTACGTCCCAACGGCAGCGCACGCATCGGCTTACGCGGAGATGATTGCGCAAGCAGCGGTTCGCAGGCGTCTGATAAAAGCGAGCGGTGACATTTCCGAGCTTGGATATGACGAATCGACGACCACGCAGGAATTATTAGAGAAGGCCGAAGCTGAACTTTTCAGCGTGTCAGACCAATCGACCAAGCAAGATTTGGTCAGTCTGGAAAGTATTCTGACGGATAGCTTTGACCGAATTGAAGAGCTCAGTAAAAATAAAGGTTCTCTCAGAGGAGTCCGCACTGGATATCGCGATCTGGACAACATGACCGCCGGCTTACAAAAATCAGACTTGATCATTCTGGCGGCGCGTCCAGCCATGGGTAAGACGACGCTGGTGACGAATCTGGCTTATAACGTGGCAACAATTGAGAAAAATCCCGTCCTATTCTTCAGCCTAGAGATGAGTAAGGAGCAGTTGGTCGACCGTATGTTGGCGGATGCGTCGGGAGTTGATAGCTGGAATATTCGCACCGGAAATCTGAGCGACGAAGATTTTGCTAAATTGTCTGAGGCTATGGGTGAAATGGCTGAGGCGCCAATTTACATCGATGACACTCCAGGACTGTCGGTTCTAGAAATGCGCACGAAAGCACGTCGAATTGCTCATGAAAACCAATTGGGACTAATCATCGTCGACTATTTGCAGCTTATGCAGGCCAATGGGAACCACAACGGAAACCGCGTTCAGGAAGTTTCGGAAATTTCCCGTGGACTGAAACTTATTGCTCGCGAGCTGAATGTGCCGCTAATCGCCCTGAGTCAGTTAAGCCGTTCCGTTGAATCACGCACACCGCCAATTCCACAACTAGCCGACCTGCGTGAATCCGGTTCCATTGAGCAGGACGCCGACATTGTGAGCTTTATTTATCGCCCTGGATATTACGAACCCGACAACCCAGAAGTCCAGAATATTACAGACCTCATCATCGCCAAGCACCGTAACGGTCCAGTCGGTAAAGTCCAGTTATACTTCCACCCAGAGCGCCTACGCTTTATGAGCTTGGATCGCAAGCATGAATAGAATTGTGCTATAATCATACCAATGAAAAAGCAAAAAGTTACCGATATATTCCTTTACCGATGGCGCTACGTTTTCGGCTATACGTTGCTGGCGCTGTTGTATATAGGGGCTATTATAGTTTCTGCGCTGCATATACCAGGGGGTTTGTCGCAAGCGGAAATCGACATGGTCAATACGACAAATCACTTAAACTTCAGCATAGAGGGAATTGCCGTCACAAATTTGCCATTTCACCTTCTTCAATTGCTATTTTTCAAACTGTTTGGCGTCAGCTTATTAACAATTAAAGCGCCCGCCGTAATCCTTTCTATCGCCAGCTCCGTCGCTATTTTCTTCCTCTTAAAGCGCTGGTTTAAGCCATCCACAACGATTCTATCGCTATTAATTATGGCAACGACTAGTCAATTTTTATTCATCGGTCAAAGCGCAACTGTTGGCATTTTATACATCTTTTACACCGCGCTAACTTTGCTTTTCGCTACATTGATTCTCCAGAAAGCCCAGAATGCCTCCATTTGGCGAATCGGCTTAGCCGTCACCACGGCACTCAGCCTCTTCACTCCGTATTTTTGGTATATCAATCTGGGGCTTCTAATTATAGCCTTTCTACATCCGCATCCACGTTATTTCCTCATCTCCCGAAAACATCGCAAGTCTTGGATTGTGCCGTCCGCTATTTTATTCACAATTGGTTGTGCGATTGGTTTTCTTTGCTATAAGTCCCACGCGCTATTTTACAACCTCATCGGCATCAACGGCCTAAGTTTTGATATCGTTGCAAACCTCAGGACTTTATATTACACATACATCCGCATTTTCCCATCGGTCGTAGGGAACCAAATCACGCCAATTATGGACATCAACGCAATGGTGTTAATCGGACTAGGACTATTTCGCAGCTTCCAAAAAATCTCCAGCGCCCGCTCGTTTATGATTTGGTCGTGGCTAATCTTAGCATTGGCGCTACTCATCTTCCAGCCAAGCCTCACCCCGATAATCATCATCCCGTTATTTATTCTCTTGGCGGTCGGATTGGAATCCCTAATGAACATGTGGTACGGGCTTTTCCCGCGCAATCCATACGCTCGCGGCACAGGGCTGGTTCTTATATCAATGCTAATCATCGTTATGG
>JABZJU010000062.1 GCA_015257635.1 Nanosynbacter sp.
CAATCGAACCGCACTTCCCACGTCCGTCGACAACAAAGCAACTTGTCCTACGTTAATATTCTGATCTGTTGTTTGACCTGAATCATTTTTACCAAATAATGCTCGACCAATCGCAATAACCGCCGCTACTGCCACGACCGTGATAACAATAACCAGCAAAATTGGTACAAATCGAGAAAATGAATTTCGTCGTTGAGTGTATTTCATGGCATAATTATACCATATTTTCTATACTTCACCCCAATTTGCGCCCGTGCCAACATCAACCTTCAATTTAATCGGCAATTCTGGACAAACGCCTTCCATTTCCGCTTTCATAATCTCGCTAACTTTCTGGACGTCTTCAGGTTTGCATTCCACCAAAATCGAATCATGAACCTGTAAAATCGCATCAGCCAAGCCCGACAATTTATCCTCCAATCGAATCATTGCCAATTTCATCAAATCCGCTTCCGTGCCTTGAATTGGCATATTCATCGCAGCTCTTTCCGCCGAAGATCGCACCATAAAATTGCTCGATTTTACATCAGGCGTTGGTCGTCGCCTGCCGAAATACGTTTCGACAAATCCCTGTTCCCGCGCTTGAGTTAGAATTTTATCCAAGTACTGACGAATCGGCTTTCGCACCTCAAAATAATGATCAATAAACTTTTTCGCCTCTGTAAATGACATTCCTGTAGCCGCCGCCAAACCGTGCGGGCTCATTCCGTAAAGTACACCAAAATTGATCACTTTCGCTGCTCTGCGCTGAGATTTGCTCACTTCGTCAATCGATATTCCATATGTTTCCGCCGCCGTTTTTGCGTGAATATCAACATCGCTATTAAAGTCTTCAATCAATTTCTCGTCGCCTGCCAGCACAGCCGCCAGCCTCAGCTCAAATTGCGAATAATCCGCACCGACAAAAACTTTGCCATCACTCGGAACGAATGCCTGACGAATTTTCCTACCCAGTTCAGTCCGCACCGGAATATTCTGCAAATTCGGATTTGTACTGCTTAGTCGCCCCGTGCTGGTTACGTCCTGATTGAATGTAGTGTGAATTCGCCCATCAGTCGCCATCAATTTTGGTAACGCCTCAATGTATGTGCTGATCAATTTGGTCAATTCTCGATATCGCTCAATCAACTCGATAATCGGATGTTGTCCACGTAATTTGTCCAACTCTTTTTGACCTGTTGAATATCCAGTTTTTCCCTTTTTTATGCCCGCAGTTGGTAATTGCAATTTGGTAAACAAAACCTCAGAAAGCTGCGCTGGACTAGACGCGTTAAACTCGTATCCAGCCATGGAATACATTTGTTGTTCAAGCTCGCTAACTTCCGCCGCCAACTCATCACCCATCTGTTTTAATAGCGTATCATTCAACTTCATCCCGCGTTTTTCCATCTGGAATAGCGCCCAAATTACTGGAAAATCAAACTCGTAAGCCACACGCGCAATTTGCGAATTGTTCGACATGTAAACTTTTTGTTCACGATAAATTTTATGCAGGCGAGCCAATTGATAAGGCGCGGAATTGTCGTCAGAAAAATCACCAGACAGCGCATTCAAACTACGATCACGCTTCAGCGGATCAATCAAAAACGCCGCCTGCTCAACATCCCAAACCTCATGAAAACGCACCGCCACGCCATAATTATCCAACGCGTGATATAACCGTTTGACATCCGCCGCGATCACAGTTCCCTGCGCCAATAATTGCCACATAGATTGACTAATTTCATCAATTTTCGCCGTCCACGCTGACTCAGGATTTGAGCTTATGTAAATTACGTCAGGCTCCGACGAATCGATATATATTATATTTTCCGCCTCAAACATCGGCATATCGGGCAATTTTTCAATTCGCGGAATATCCAACTTCGGTTCTTCTTTTTTCTCATTTTCCGCCACTTGCATCGTTCGCGGCAATCGTCCAATTAGCGAATTAAACTCCAACTTCTGCAGAATTTCCGTTACTCGCGCAAAGTCGCAATCATTAACATCCGCCACATCCCAGTCCAGCTCAATCGGCACGTCCGTCCAAATTTCCGCCACTTGCTTGGTCAAATATGCCGACTCGCGACCATTTTCCAACTTCGTTCGCAAAGCGCCTTTTTGCTCGTCCAGATGTTCATAAACTCCGTCCAGAGTTTCATATTCTTGCAATAATTTCACCGCCGTTTTCTCGCCAATTCCTGGCACTCCCGGCAAATTGTCACTTGAATCGCCCTTCAGTGCTTTCAAATCTAAGAATTGTTCCGTCCGAATTCCATATTTTTCTTCAAAATGTTCCGCCGTAAATTCCTCGATATTCCTTAAGCCATTTTTCATAGCGTAAACCTTGGTCATCGGTGATATCAATTGCAATGCGTCCAAATCCGACGTTATCAAGCACGTTTCAATTCCGCGAGATTCCGCTTGTCTGGCAAACGCGCCCATAATATCGTCCGCCTCGTAATCATCAATTTCATAAAGCGGCCAACCAAACGCATCAAGCAACTCGTGTAAAATCGGAATTTGCTGGTAAAAGTCATCTGGCGCTGGCTTGCGACCAGCTTTATATTCTGGATACAATTCCCGCCGCTTGCGAATATTTGTACCGCGCTTATCCCAAGCTACCGCCACATAATCCGGCTCCAATTTCTTAATTAACTCAATTGCCAAACTTACAAATCCATACACACCACCAGTCGGAGTTCCGTCAGCCATCGACAATCCCGGCATAGCATAATAACCTCGGTAAAACACCGACTTTCCATCAATAACCACTAGACGCTTCATACTTCTATTGTAGCATTTAAGCGGCTATCGTCAGAGAATTGGTTATTGACACCTCAGCAAGTTTCTTCTGTGCTCTTTCGTATTTCTCATACAGCCTCTTGCGCTCCTCCAGATAGCTATAACAATGAGCATACTCAATTTTTCTATTATTATCAAAGAATATCGTTATAGTCTCATCTATGCCTGCGTCGTCAGGACCAACAAAAAACTCATAAGAGGTTTTTTCATACCTAGGATAACGATCGACCTCAAGCTCTTTTATGAAGGCATACTTGAGACTTACCTCACCATCTGAAATCTTATACACCTGATAACGATCCTTTGGTTTACATGAAGATGTGGCAGAATTTTCCCAAATCATCCACAGCTGTCCGTACTGATCCCGAACTGGACTATCAACGAATCTCTCCCATCTATCACTGCCGTCTGGATTACGATCAAATTTCGACTCCAGCTCCTTAATCTGAGCCATTATCTTATAATTCTTTATCGATTTTTCTTGATCCTTAGTATCAAGGTCAGAAGGAGAATTCTGAGGCAACTCTTCAGCATGTCCATGAACTGTTTCCATAATACTTACCCTAAACATACGCTCTATTTTGAAGAATGTCAACAAATTGTTAAAATTATTACATGACACAACCACACGCAAAAATTATCGCCCTGGTTGGATTGGCGGGCAGCGGCAAAAGTTCTGCTGTCGAATATTTGACAGAAAAAGGATTTCCAAAAATTTATTTCGGTGGCGTTATCTATAAGGCTATGGATGAGGCCGGAATTGAAAAAACTTGGGATAATCAACAAAAATTCCGCGAAGAGATTCGTCGCCGCGAAGGCAAAGATTTTGTAATCAAACGCGTTATAAAAAACATCCATGCTTTGATTAATGCTGGCCAAAATAAAATTGTTTTGGATGGACTATACACTTGGAGCGAATATAAATTCCTCAAACATGAATTCCCTGGCCAGGTTGTTGTTATTGCCATCGTTACACCAAAACACCTCCGCTATCAGCGGATGATTAAACGAGCAGAACGCCCAATGCAACCGCACGAAGTTGATCAGCGCGACTGGTCAGAAATCGAGAATCTGGAAAAAGGTGGGCCAATTGCTATTGCTGATTATTTCATCATTAACGACGGCAGCCTCGAGCAATTACACCAAAAAATAGGCGCCGTAACC